>NZ_JBHWWZ010000002.1:0-235947 GCF_042730275.1 Rhodococcus sp. NPDC060086 | reverse complement strand
CACCGGCCCTACCGGTGGGTCCCGACCGCGCCTCGGGTGGTTCACATCTACGCCGCGACCAGTTCCTTCTCCGGGCCCGAGGTTGCAGCGGGCATCGGCGTCGGAGTCGGCCGTCGTACCAGCGCCACGCCGACGTACACAACGAGCGAGACGATCACGGCGAGGAATGTCGTCCACCCGTCGACGTCGGCCGTCACCAGATCGTTCGGGATGTACAGCAGGGTGTTGTCGACGCCGTAGATGGTGGGTGTGAGGACGAAGAACCCGACGCGCACCCCGATACCGACGATCGCAGCCGCGGCGACGGCAACGCCGTCACCGCGCGTCCAGAACAGGCCCAGGATGAACGGCACCACCAGCGACGCGAGCAGCAGGTCGAAGGTGAGGGTGAGCAGGATGCCGGTCTGCGGGACTCGCAGTGCGACGATCGCACCGAGCACCGCCATCGGGAGCATCGCCCAGCGAGTCGCCTTCATGACGTCCGACGACATCGCGGCGTGCTCACCACCGACCCGGAAGATGTTGCGCACCAGCACAGTCGCGGTGGACAGCAGGATTCCGCTGATCGTGGTCAGCGACGCAGTGACGAGACCCGACAGGACGAGGATCGACAGCCACTGCGGCGTGTACTCGCCGAGCAGCACGTACAGGATCGGCGCATCAGCTGCCTTGTCCCCCACGATGGACACCGCCGCGAGTGCGACGAACGACAGCGGGACGCACAGCAGCAGGATGCCCGTCGCTGCGGAGAAGCAGGCACGCTGTGCGGCATGCGGCGACTTGGCGGAGAACACGCGCTGCATCAGGTCGATCGCGACGAGGTTGCCGAGGCCGAGCGCGACGATCGTCGCCCAGTTGATCGCTGCACCCTGCGCGGGATCGGTGAGCTGACCCAGGTTACCTATCCCGAGGCCTTCGGGGCTCGAGAACCCGGGGCCGAACGCAACCCATACGAGCAGCGAGACTATTCCGACGACCATCACGGCGAACTGCACCATGCCGGTGTAGACGCTGGCGAACATCCCACCGGCCATGGTGTAGGCGAGCACGAACGGGATGATCACCAGCACTGCCATCGTGTAGTTCAGGCCCAGAAAGTATTCGAGCAGGTAGCCCAGCGCGACCAAGTTGCCCGCAAGCAGGATCCCGAAGCTCACGACCGTAAGGACCGACGCGGTGATCTCGGTGCTTCGCCCGAACCTCTGCCCGAAGTATTCGGGAAGGGTCACCACTCCGGTAGCGCGTAGCTTCTTCGCGAAGAACAGGCCCACGAGGAGCACGCTCACTGCAATACCCAGTGGCATCGCAGCGCCGGCCCAGAAACCGAATGCGGCGGACAGGTCTGCACTGCCGAGGGTCGCGTTGGAGTCGATGACCTGCGACATGAGCAGGACCGCGATGACGGGCGCGCCCAGTGAGCGGCCGGCCAGGAGGAAGTTCCCGGTATCTCCGCGAACTTTGCGAGTGGAATAGAAACCGGCCCCGAGCAGAACTACGAGGCACACGGCGACACCGGTGATGATCATGACAGCTCCATCGAGAGGGTCAGACGGCAGGAGCGCTGCGTTGGGCTTCGCGTCCGAGCGAGTAGAGAGGGCGTGCATTGTCGGGAAGAGCGATCTCACCATCAGCGAGACGGCGACGGAGGTAGACGAAACTCTGGGCGGTCTGCGCGAACAGGTGCTCGCCCGCTCGTACACCGTCGTACCGCGGACCGTATTCACCGACGAATCGATCCAGGGGTTCGACCCACGTGTCGTAGTCGACATTGAAGAAGAGCGGGAACGAGTAACGCTCTTCGGCTACCTTACGCACCCGATGTGACGTCGCTGTAAATATCCCGTTGGTCCAAATCTCCAGTAGGTCACCGATGTTCAGTACGAATGCGTCGTCACGGTACGGAACGTCGATCCAGGTGCCCTCGGCGTTGACGACCTGGAGTCCCGGCGCCGTGGGCAGCAGGAGCGTGAACACCTCGTAGTCGGTGTGGGCACCGATACCCGGCCGGTCGTCGGCACTCGGGTCGTGCGGATAGTGGATCATCCGCAGCTGTGCGGGTGGGGTGGTGACATATCGATCGAAGAGATCCGCTGGCTCACCCAAAGTTTCGGCGAAGGCGCGCAGGATTACTCGGCCGAGACCGAAGATCGCGTCGTAGTAGGCGGTGACGGGGCCGTCGAAGTTTTCGAGCGTGGGCCACTGGTTGGGTCCGAGCAACGGATTGCCCGCACGATAATCCGGGTCGTCGGCCGGGAGATCGATCGACAGGTCGTAGGCCTCTTTGTGGTCGGGGGTGGCTCCCGCAAACACTTCCTCCCCTGCCGGGACATATCCACGATGATTGGTGGAATTACCGATGTACACCGACATTTTCGTGTCTTCCGGTTCCGCGAAGAATCGCTCGGCTGCGCCCTTCAGCTCGTCGATCAGGGTGCGATCGATTCCGTGACCGATGATCTGAGCGAAGCCCACCCCGCGCGCCGCTCGGCCGAGTTCGTCGACCACGACGTCGCGTTCATCCGTGCCGACGATGAGAGCGGTGACGTCGATGACCGGAATACTGGTGAAGGTCACGGGATTCTCCTGGAGTCGGGGTCGAGTCGCTGCCAGTTCCGCATGACGGGATTCCCGTCGAGGTCGTGGTCGCGAGTGCCGATCCGGTCGCCGAACACCGGATTCAGGTGTGCACCGACCCGATACGGGAGACTCGAGGCGGTGATGATCCACTGCTCGCCGCGCACAACGCCGAGCGCGATCTCACAGTCGAAGAGGTCTTGTGCCGCGCGTAGGCTCGCCGCTCCGCGGATCTGTTCGTGCAGTGGACTGTCGAGCGGTGGACTGTCGAGCACGTGGGTACGGCCCCGGGCGAATGCGAAGTCGCCGCCCACGCGCACGACGACTCCGGGTGCACCGGTGTCGAGGTCCTCGAGCAGGTACTCGTCGATGTCCGGTGAGGTGGCGGCGATCCGCCAGTGTTCGATGTAGTCCTCGAATATGCCTTGCTCGACGAGGGTGCCGTGGTCGAATGCATTCAGCGCGCCCGCGTCCGGTGTCGGGCCTGCCGGGTGCAGCGCGACTGTGCGGCCCCATTCGACGTGGTCGCCGTTGTCGAACAGTGGGCCGGCGAATCCGTCCTGATCAGCCAGCACGAGGAGGTCTCCGATACCCAGGGCACGAAGCGCGGGTGCCTCGATCTTCGGTAGCGCGGCGGGCTGTCGAAGATCGCAGTACAGTGCGCGTCCTTGTAGCCAGGTGACACGAGTCGTCGTGTCGTCCGGATGCTCCGGTCTGCTCAGCAGGGTGCGCTCGAAACGGGTTCCCGAGAGGGACGTAGCGACCGTCACGCGCCGCCCTCCTTCCACCGTGCACGTTCCTGCGCGAAGGCCACGGACTGCACGCGCTGGAAGGCGTCGATCGGTTCGGTGTTGTCCACCAGGAACTTCCGGTGTTCGGCGAGGGAGAAGGTGCCGTCGGTGATCTCCACTCCCCCACCGCGACCGGCGGCGAGGTCGGCGCGCAGGTCGAGTAGCTCCTCGGGATCGACCGGGTACCAGGAGATGCGGTCGAAGAATCGCAGCAGCCATGGCGTGCCGTCCTCGAACGGCCCGGCCTGTTGCGGATGCCGGTGGTTCCACACCTGGGTGGTGCGTCCGACGAACTGATAGCCGCCTGGGCCTTCCATCCCGTAGATGCACAGATACGCGCCACCGATCCCGACTGCGTTCTCCGGAGTCCAGGTGCGCGCGGGGTTGTATTTGGTGGTGACGAGCCGGTGTCGCGGGTCGAGTGGCGTCGCGACCGGCGCGCCGAGGTACACGTCGCCGAGCCCGAGCACCATGTACTCGGCGGCGAAGACGGTGTCGAACACGTCGGCGACGGTGTCCAGGCCGTTCATGCGGCGGATGAACTCGATGTTCCACGGGCACCACGGCGCATCGGAGCGCACGCCGTGCATGTAGCGCTGGATGGCTTCGCGGGTCGCGGGGTCGTCCCACGACAGCGGCAGCCGCACGTGTCTGCTGGGTACCTCCAGTTCGTCGCTGTCGCCGAGGGTGTCCTCGACCTCCGCGAGGTGGCCGAGGAGGGTCTTGACGGGCAGGACGTCGGGGTCGACCTTGACCTGCAGCGAGCGGATACCCGGGGTGAGTTCGAGCAGGCCGCGAGGCCGGTCGGCGTCGAGACGCTGGTGCAGTGCGTGGACGCGGGCGCGCAGGCCCAGGTCGAGGGTCATGTCGCCGTATTCGACGAGCACGTTGTCGTCGCCGCTGCGCCGGTAGGTGACGTCGGTATGGCCGTCGCGGCGGGCGAGCACCCCGTCGTCGCCGTCGCCGCCGGTGGAGGTGACCAGCGACAACCCTGCGCGACGCGCGGTTCCGAGTGTGCGGCGGGATGCGACGCGCTCGGCGCGCACCGGTACGAACCGGATCGTGTTTCCGGGGGCGAGCTGACCGAGCTTCCAGCGGTCGGCGGACGCCACGGTCACCGGACACACGAAGCCGCCGAGGCTCGGGCCGTCGGGTCCGAGGAGGATCGGGGTGTCGCCGGTGAAGTCGAGTGCGCCGACAGAGTAGGCATTGTCGTGGATGTTCGAGGGGTGCAGTCCGGCCTCACCGCCGTCGGTGCGGGCCCACTCGGGTACCGGGCCGACGAGTCGGACGCCGGTGCGGTCGGAGTTGAAGTGCACTTCGTAGTCGGTGGCGTAGAGGGTGTCGATATCGGCGCGGGTGAAGAACTCGGGTGCGCCGTGTGGGCCTTCGGTGACCGCGATCTGCCAGTGCGAGGTCAGTGCGGGGATGTGTTCGGAGGGCACTGCGGTGTGCTTGCCCGCAGTGGTGTCGCCGACGACGAGCACGTCTCCTTCGCGGAGGGTGCGGCCCTCGTGGCCACCGAATGTTCCGAGAGTGAAGGTGGCTGTGCTGCCCAGGAATTGGGGAACGTCGAGGCCACCGGCGATCAGCACGTACACACGCAGGCCCGGGCCGT
Organism: Rhodococcus sp. NPDC060086; assembly: GCF_042730275.1. Classification (NCBI taxonomy): domain Bacteria; kingdom Bacillati; phylum Actinomycetota; class Actinomycetes; order Mycobacteriales; family Nocardiaceae; genus Rhodococcus; species Rhodococcus sp. NPDC060086. Next base: position 230,964 of record NZ_JBHWWZ010000002.1, on the reverse strand, counting down.
CGATCGTTCCGACGTCGAGCAGGCCGCCTTCCGGAACCGTGACCGGCCGCCACTGCGGCACGATCTCACCGTCGACGCGCACCGTGACAGGAGCACCCGTCACGCACACCACGGTGTCCTCGGTGAACCGCAGGGCCGGTCCGGCCATTGCAGATTCGAGGCCGGGTGCGCCCTCGTCGTTTCCGAGGGCGGTGTTGCCGAGCCGGAACGACAGGTCGTCCATGGGCCCGGACGGCGGCACACCGATCTGCCAGTATCCGGCGCGACCCGGGTAGTCCTGGACGGTGGTGAGCATTCCGGGGCGTTCGACGGTGATCTTCGTGGTCATGGCTTGTTCACACCTCCTGCGGGCGTGTGACGATCATCCGCACCGGTGTGGGATCGAAACCGTTGCACGGGTTGTTGATCTGCGGGCAGTTGGAGACGAGCATCAGCACGTCGCGCTCGGCGCGGATGGCGAGGCGCTTGCCGGGTGCAGAGAGTCCGTCGACGATGCCGAGGGTGCCGTCGGCCTCGACAGGCACATTCATGAAGAAGTTGATGTTGGACACCAGGTCTCGCTTGCCGAGCCCGAACTTGGCACCTTCGATCAGGAAGTTCTCGACGCATGCGTGCTGATGTTTGGTGTGGTGTCCGTAGCGGAGTGTGTTCGATTCCTGCGAGCACGCTCCGCCGACGGTGTCGTGGCTGCCGACCTCGTCGCCGACGAGCGTCATGAGGGGTTCGCCGTCGGCGTCGCGCAGTACCGATCCGGTAGAGAGGAACAGATTGCCCTGTCCCGCGACGGTCGCGGCGGCGCTGTAGCGGGAGGCGGTGTCGTGGGCGTCGTAGATCAGGGTGTCGACAGCCTGGTTGCCGTGGAGATCGACGATTGTCAGGACGTCACCGGCGGCGACGACCGCCGACCAGGGTCCGCGGAGTTCGACGGTCTCGTCGAGCACGACGGTTCCTGGGACGAGTGCGGCAGGGTCGAGGGTGGCAGGGGCGAGGGTGGCGGTCATGTCTCAGTTCTCCATTCCGGATTCGGCAGCAGCCCAGGCGTCTTCGGTGTTGAGCACAGCGCGGTGGTACTCGGGCTCGGAGGTACCGACCGAATCGAGGTCGCCGACGGCGCGCCATGCGGTCACTTCGAGTGAGGTGGTGTCGAAGTCGGGGCTCGGGTCGAGCGGGTGCGCGGTGTTGGCGATGAGCACGACGACCGGAAGGTGTACGAGCAGTTCGACGTACGCGCCGGCGCCCGCGGTGCCGATGCTGGTGAGCGCGCCGTCGTCTCCGACGCGGATACCGTGGAAGAACGACAGTGACGGCGGGAGGTCGCGGGGCTGCAGATCGTGCTTGGCTGCGGCGACCTTGAACAGTTCACGTCCCGCCGGTGAAGTCGAGTGCAGCGCACCCGCGCCGTATCGCGCGGTGTTTCCGGCCGCGTGGCTCGTACCGCACAGGGCATCGTGGTGGCCCGAGGTGTCGGCCATGACGGTCGCGAGTACACGGCCCTGATCCGACAGCAGGGGATGCCCGACGCCGAGGTAGGCCTGCCACGGCACCTTGACGGTGTCGGCGACGTTGAGCCGCTCGTGCGTGGCGTCGGCGCGGAACAGCAGGAGGTGGGCGCACGCGGCGCCGTCGAGGTCGCGCAGACGCAGGCGGGTGCCGCGGGCGAGGACCTTGCCGGTGTACCGACCGCCGGGCACGGTCTCGGCCCAGGTCATCGACACGGGTCGGCCGGTGGGCGGGGTCGGCCACGCCGACGCAGGCACGATCGGCATGGCATCGGTGACGGTTCCGGCCTGAGCACGTGCATGGGTTCGGGCGGCGTGGGTCGTGGCTGTCGCGAGTGTCTCGGTCATGGCGCTCCGATTCGTGGCGGACGGGGAAACTGTCGAGTGACAGTTTTCAGAGCGCGCATCTTCGGAGGATGTCCACGGCGTAACAAGTGTGTGGCCGATGTTTCGGGCGGATGACGTAACACTCACACATCGATCAGATTGGGCAGCAACATAACTCGCTGTGGCAGGGTGGCGATGTGACCAGAGCAGGACCAGGCCGACCACGGCTGACAAGCCCCCGACGCCCGGGCAACACAGCTCGCGCGGAGATCCTCGACGCCGCCGCGGAGTTGTTCAGCACGCGCGGTTTCGCGACCACCACGACGCGGCAGATCGCCGACGCCGTCGGTGTGCGTCAGGCGTCGCTCTACAACCATTTCGCGACGAAGAACGACATCCTCGTCACACTGCTCCACGACACCATCGCCCCGACCATCGAGTTCGACGAGAGCCTCGACGACACCGAGCCGGCCGAGGTGCTGCTGTGTGCGCTGACGTGGTTCGACGCGGCGCAGCTGTGCGCGGGTCGGTGGAATCTGGGCGCCCTGTACTTACTGCCGGAAGTGCGCACCGATCCGTTCGAGACGTTCCGGCGAGGCCGCTTACGCCTTGCGCGTCGCTACCGCGACCTCGCCGTCGAAGTACTCGGCGGCGGAGTGCTCGCCGGTAGAGATCCGCGCGCCGACCTGCCGTTCCGGCTCGTGGAATCGGTCATCGACATCCGCGCCGACGAACACCCGATCGACGCGCGCCTTCCTGAAACCCTCGCCACCGCGGCGCTCACCGTACTCGGCCGTCCCTCTGACGTCGTAGATCGGGCGCGAGCACTCGTCGTCGGTCTCGCGAGTGAGTCACTCGGCGTTGTTCGCGCGTGCGAATGAGGCGTCAGTGCTGTGTTTCCGCACTGTCGGGTGGGGTGCGTTCCGCACCTTCCTCGAGCACACTCACGTTGTGCTTCTGACTGCCGGGACCCACATGCGCCTCAGCGCGCATCCGATCCGACATGTGCGGGTAGTGCAGTTCGAACGCGGGCCGCTCCGACCGGATCCTCGGCAATTCTGTGAAGTTGTGGCGCGGTGGCGGGCAGGTGGTGGCCCACTCGAGTGAGTTGCCGTAGCCCCACGGGTCGTCGACCGTGACGACCTGACCGTAGCGGTAGCTCTTGAACACGTTCCACAGGAACGGCAACGTCGACGCACCCAGGATGAACGCACCGATGGTGGAGACCGCGTTGAGGGTGGAGAATCCGTCGGACGGCAGGTAGTCGGCATACCGACGTGGCATGCCCTCGTTGCCGAGCCAGTGTTGCACCAGGAACGTGGTGTGGAACCCGACGAACGTCAGCCAGAAATGCCACTTACCGAGCCGCTCGTCCATCATGCGGCCCGTCATCTTCGGGAACCAGAAGTAGATGCCGGCATAGGTCGCGAACACGATGGTGCCGAACAGCACGTAGTGGAAGTGTGCCACCACGAAGTAGGTGTCGTGCACGTGGAAGTCGAGCGGCGGGCTCGCGAGGATGATCCCGGTCAGGCCACCGAACAGGAACGTGATCAGGAAGCCGACCGAGAACAACATCGGTGTCTCGAAGGTGATCTGACCTCGCCACATGGTGCCGATCCAGTTGAAGAACTTCACGCCCGTCGGCACCGCGATGAGGAAGGTCATGAACGCGAAGTACGGCAACAGCACCGCGCCGGTCGCGTACATGTGGTGGGCCCACACCGCGACGGACAGCGCCGCGATCGCGATGGTCGCGTAGACCAGGCCGGAGTACCCGAAGATCGGTTTGCGGCTGAACACCGGGAAGACTTCCGAGACGATGCCGAAGAACGGCAGCGCGACCACGTAGACCTCGGGATGCCCGAAGAACCAGAACAGGTGTTGATAGAGCAGTACGCCGCCGGTCGCCGGATCGTAGATGTGTCCGCCGAGGATCCGATCGACCAACGCTCCCATGAACGCCGCCGTGAGAAGGGGAAACACCAGCAGCACCAGGATCATCGTGATGAAGATGTTCCACGTGAAGATCGGCATCCGGAACATGGTCATACCCGGCGCGCGCATGCACACAACGGTGGTGATCATGTTGACGCCACCGAGAATCGTGCCGAGGCCGGTGACTGCCAGGCCGGCGAACCACAGGCTCGCACCGACCCCGGGCGCGTGGATCGCGTTGGCGAGCGGCATGTACGAGGTCCAGCCGAAGTCCGGGCCACCACCGGGAGTGATCAGACCGAAGAGGACGACGAGCGCACCGAACAGGAACAGCCAGTAACTGAACGCATTCAGTCGGGGGAATGCGACATCGGGTGCGCCGATCTGCAGCGGGAGGATGTAGTTGGCGAAGCCGAACACAATGGGTGTCGCATAGAGCAGCAGCATGATGCCGCCGTGCATCGTGAACAGCTGGTTGTACTGCTCGTTCGACAGGAACTGCAGTCCCGGCACAGCGAGTTCGGTGCGCATCAGCAGCGCCATCAGCCCGCCGACCAGGAAGAAGGCGAAGGCGGTGACGATGTACATGATCCCGAGCGTTTTCGGATCGGTCGTCGTGATGAGGTTGTAGAGCACCGCCCCCTTGCGGGCTCGCCGCTCCGGATACGGCCTTGTTGCTCGGGTTTCCACCACTACCGGATTCATGCACGAACCTCCCGGTCGACCGCGGCGCCGACGTACGGCATTCCACCGGCGCCTGCCCCTCCGCATGCCTGAACTCCCCGGAACAGGCCGGTAGCCACGAGCGTAGACCCCCTCGACCGACACGGCCATGGATTGACCGAATCCGGGATCTGCGAGTAGAACTCCTCGGAAACCGGACTCTCGAAGGAGCATTCGTGAAGACAGCTGTGGTCGTGGGCGGCGCGTCGGGCATCGGCTGGGCGACGTGTCGTCTCCTGCACGAGCGCGGAGCGACAGTGGTGGTCGCAGACGTGAACGAACAGGCAGCCGCCGAGCGGGCAGCCGAACTCGGCGATCGTGCTCGTGCACTCCATGTGGACGTGACCGAGGAAGCGTCGGTGGAGGCGCTGTTCGCGAGCGTCGTCGACGTGGAAGGCGCACCGGACACGGTGGTCGGATGCGCGGGTCTGTCAGCACTCGGGCTGATCACCGATCTCGGGTTGGACGAGTGGAAGATGACGCTCGACGTCTGTTTGACCGGCGCATTTCTGGTGCTCAAGCATGCCGGTCGCGTACTGCGAGGCGGGGGAAGTATCACGACCATCGCGTCGCTCAACGGTCGTCAGCCGGCGCAAGGAATGGCGGCGTACTGCTCGGCGAAGGCGGGAGTTCTCATGCTCACCGAGGTCGCGGCGCTCGAACTGGGATCGCGGGGGATCCGCGTCAATGCCGTGTCGCCCGGGCTCGTCGACACTCCCCTGACCGCAGGGGTGTCGCTGGTCCCGGGTTTACGGGAGGACTACCTGGAGAACATGCCGTTGGGGCGTGCCGGCGAACCGGAGGAGATCGCCGAGATGGTCGCGTTCATCGCGTCCGACGCCGCGTCGTGGATGACCGGAGCGACCGTCGATCTCAACGGCGGCGCCCATACGGGCCGCTACCCGGACATGCCCGCCCACATAGCGGCGATGGTGTCAGGGCCGCAGAGCCCGTGATCCGTCGGCCGAATCCATGTACATCGCATGGAACATGTTCTACATTGCTCCCCATGAAGGCACCCACCACCGCCATCATCGGCGCGGGTATCAGCGGCCTGACCTCAGGCAAGATGTTGTGCGACTACGGGGTGCCCTACACGTGCTTCGAATCGTCCGATCGCGTGGGCGGGAACTGGGCGTTCGGCAATCCGAACGGGCGTAGCAGCGCGTATCGGTCGCTGCACATCGACACGTCCAAGCATCAACTGTCGTTCCGGGACTATCCGATCCCGGAGTCCTACCCCGATTTTCCTCACCACAGTCAGATCAAGGACTATCTCGACGGCTACACCGACGCCTTCGGCCTACGTGAGCACATCGAGTTCGGCAACGGTGTACGGCACGCGAGGCATGTACCCGGCGGCGGTTGGGAGCTCGACCTCGACGACGGCAGCACCCGCGCTTTCGAATTCCTGGTGGTGGCCAACGGTCACCACTGGGATCCGCGCGTGCCCGAGTTTCCCGGAGAATTCACCGGAGACGCGCTCCACTCGCACCACTACATCGACCCCCGCACGCCGCTCGACTTCGCGGGCAAACGCATCCTCGTCGTCGGTATCGGCAACAGCGCCGCCGACATCGCCGTCGAGTTGTCGTCGAGGGCCCTCGACACCGAGGTGACGTTGTCGACGCGGTCGAGCGCGTGGATCGTCCCGAAGTACATTGCGGGCAGACCGGCCGACAAGTACTTCCGCACACTCCCCCACGTGCCGCTCGGGTGGCAACGCACGCTCGCTCAGCTCGGCCAGCCACTGTTGTCGGGCCGTCCCGAGCGGTACGGGCTTCCGACCCCGAACCACAAATTCTTCGAAGCACACCCCACCCAGTCCGTCGAGTTGCCGTTGCGACTCGGATCCGGCGACATCACCCCCTCACCGAACATCGAACGTTTCGACGGTCGCACAGTGCATTTCGTCGACGGAACGTCGGGAGAATTCGACATCATCGTCTACGCGACCGGGTACAACATCACCTTCCCGTTCTTCGACCCCGAGTTCATCAGTGCCCCCGACAATCACATCGCTCTCTACAAGCGGATCTTCGCACCGGGCATCGACGACCTCGCGTTCGCAGGGTTCGCGCAGGCCGTCCCGACACTGTTCCCGTTCGTCGAATGTCAGGCGCGGCTGATCGCGGCATACGTGACCGGTCACTATGCGCTGCCGTCGCCCCGCACGATGGAACGCGTAATCGTCGCCGACCAGCAGAAGTTCACCGGTCACATGCTCGACCGGCCACGGCACACCCAACAGCTCGACTACTTCGTGTACGAGCACGACATTCGCACCCGTGAGCTTCCCGCCGGGCTTGCCCGCGCCTCCCGGGGAAGGACATCATGACGTACACGCAGCTCACCTTCCGATCCGGGAACGACGACATCGACGCGTGGCATTTCGCTGCGCACGGCGAGGCCTTCGTCCGGGACGGTCGTGCTCCGGTGGTGGTGATGGCCCACGGGCTCGGCGGCACGAAGGATTCGGGGCTGGCACCGTTCGCCGACGCACTGGCCGGCGCAGGCCTGCAGGTCCTCGCATTCGACTACCGCGGTTTCGGGACGTCCGGTGGAAGCCCACGGCAACGTGTCGATCCCGACGGTCAGGTCGCCGACTACCACGCCGCGATCGAGGTTGCCCGCTCTCTCGACGGTGCCGATCCCGACCGCGTGGTGGTCTGGGGTGTGTCGCTGTCGGGTGGGCATGTGTTCACTGTGGCGGCTCAGGCATCGGTCGCGGCAGCGGTATCGTTGACGCCGCTCGTCGACGGCGTCGCGGCGGGTGTTCTTGCCGCACGGCACCATCCGCCGAGCGCACTGGCACGTTCCACCTCGGCCGGCGTGCGGAGCCGACTCCGCTCGCTGACGGGGAGAGCGCCGACGAGGATTCCACTCGTCGGCCGCCCGGGCGAGGTGGCCGCGCTGAGCCTAGACGGCTACTTCGAGGATTACACGGCCCTCGCCGGACCGACCTGGCGCAACGAGGTCGACGCCGACATCGGCCTGACGCTGGGTTCGTTCCGCCCAGGGCGACACGCGTCTGCCGTGTCGTGCCCGATGCTCGTGCAGATAGCCGACTTCGACCGCAGTGCACCACCGCGTGCTGCGGCGGACGCAGCGTTCCGGGCGCGCGCCGAGGTTCGGCACTACCCCGGCGACCATTTCGACGTGTGGCCGAGCAAGGACTTGTTCGCCACTGCAGTAGGGCACCAAATCTCTTTTCTCACAAGACATCTGGTTGTAGATCCCATCGCTCTTACTCCCACCACTGCGAGGTAGACATGGCCGACACCGTTCAGCAGGCACTCCGTGAGCGGCTCGACGACGACACCACGGCACTCGTTCACGACACCGGCACCTAGAGCTGGCGCGAGCACCTCGCGCTGGCGTCGGCACAGGCGGCGGCGCTGTTGTCGCTCGTCGACCGCACCGCTCCGGTTCACGTCGGCGCGCTACTCGGCAATACCCCGGATATGCTCCTCGCGATCGCGGCGGCGGGGCTCGGCGGGTATCCGCTCGTCGGCATCAACACCATGCGGCGTGGCGAGGGTCTTGCCCACGACATCCTGCGCGCCGACTGCCAGATCCTGTTGACGGACCCCGAGCACCAACCACTGCTCGACGGACTCGACCTCGGCAACGTACGGGTGATCGATGTGTCGAGTACCGAATGGACCGACACCGTGGCGTCGGCCGGCAAATTCGAACCGCTGCGTGAAGCCGACCCGACGGATCCGTTCATGCTGATCTTCACATCGGGCACCAGCGGCGACCCGAAACCGGTGCGGCTCGCACACATCATGGTGTTGTTCGCGGGCACCACTCTCGTCGACCGCTTCTCGATCACGAGCGACGATGTCGTATATCTGTCGATGCCGCTGTTCCACTCGAACGCGATCCTCGGCGGCTGGTGCGTGTCGCTGTGCAGTGGAGCGGCGATGGCGCCGGCGTCGTTCTCGGCGTCGGGACTCCTCCCGGACCTCCGCCGCTACGGCGCGACGTACATGAATTACGTCGGCAAACCCCTCGCCTACGTGCTCGCAACCCCACCGCAACCCGACGATGCCGACAACTCGCTGCGCGTCGCGTTCGGCAACGAAGCAACGGACCGCGATATCGAGGAGTTCGCCCGGCGCTTCGATTGTGAGGTGTGGGACGGGTTCGGCTCGACGGAGAGCGCCGTCATCATCACCCGCGACGAGGGCACTCCACCGGGGTCGATCGGTAAAGGCCTCCCGGGTGTCGCTGTGTACGACTCGGCTACCGTCACCCAGTGTCCGCCTGCGGAATTCGATGCGCATGGCGCGCTCGTCAACGCCGACAAGGCAATCGGTGAACTCGTCAACACACAGGGCGCCGGCTTCTTCTCGGGTTACTACAACGACGACGCTGCCACCGACCAGCGTCTTCGGCACGGCATGTTCTGGTCGGGCGATCTGGCCTACGCCGATGGCGACGGCTGGATCTACCTTGCGGGGCGCACGGCCGACTGGATGCGCGTCGATGGCGAGAACCTTGCGGCCGCGCCCATCGAGCGCATCCTGCAGCGGCTGCCGCAGCTGAGCCGGGTCGCGGTGTACGGCGTGCCCGACGAGCATGTCGGCGACCAGGTGATGGCGTCGATCGTGCTGCGAGACGACACGTCGCTGACTCCCGACGCCTTCTCCGCGTTCCTCGCCGACCAGGCCGATCTGTCGCCCAAGGCCTGGCCGCGGTACGTGCGGATCGCTTCCGACCTCCCCACCACCGCCACCAACAAAATCCTCATACGCGCGCTGAAGGAAGCCGGGAGGGCCGGCGACGGCGTGTGGACCCTCCGCGACGGCCGCTATATGTGCCCGAAATGATGGTTGGTGTGTCGCAATATCGGGCGCCAACCATCATTTCGGGCGTCTAGGTCAGCCGCCGAGCGCAGCTCCGGCCGGCCCCAGGTCGAGGAACACCGTTTCGCCGTTCGCGTCGTCGAGTCCGTCGTTGTCGGTCACGACGTACAGGTTGCCGTTGCCGGCGATCGCAACACCTTCGACCTTCTCCTGCACGTAGCCGCGGGTTGCCTGCAGGTCCGGCAGCAGGTCGCGCGCCAGGCTCTTGGGCAGCACCTGCGGGGTCTCGTCGGCCGTGGTCACTCCGCCTGCGGTGGGGATGCCGACGCGGTAGATCGCCTTGACGCGAGCATCGGGTCCGTTGAGCTTGTCTCGTTCGAGAATCAGCAGCGCTCCGTCGTGGACGACGATCTCGGACAGGCCGATCCAGTCTCCCTCTGCGTCGGTGCTCTCGAGCTGATAGCCGAACCACTCCCACTCTCCGTTCTCGGAGGTGTAGCGGCCGATGCGGGCGACACCCTCGTCGTCGCTCTCGATTTCGCGCTGCAGCACCGCCCAGATCGCGTCACCGTCGACGGCCACGCCCTCGAATCCCTGACCGCCGAGCCCGGCCGCGATGTCGTCGGGCAGTACGATCCGTTCCTCGATGCTGCCGTCCGCCGCCACGACGACGAGTTCGTTGCCGGGGCCTTCCTCACCTTCGACAGCCAGGACGAATCCACCGTCGGGACGCGCGGAGACGCCTTCCACGTCGAGTGCGACCGGCTCGCCGTTCTCGGTGATCGCAAGTTCGCTGTCGATCAGCGCGGGCGACTGCGACAGATCCACGCCGAGGACCCGCGCCGGGCCGTATGCGATATCGGTGGCGGTGAACAACCGGTTGTCGTCGGCCGGGTCTGCCGACAGTGCACCGAGCGCACCCCAGCCGAGGGGCACTTCGTCGAGGTCGCCGGACACGATCGAGGGGAACGACGGGGTTCCGGCGTTCTCCGCGAACGCGTCACCGTATCCGTAGACGCTGATCGAGGCGCGGACCCGCGCCTCGGCGTCGTCGGTTTCGGACGCGATGACAAGCAGGTCGCGCTCCGGGATCGGCAGGATGCCTTCGGGGCCGGGTGTCGTCGGCAGGGTCTGGACGAATTCGGGTGCGGTGGGGTCGCTGACGTCGTACACCGCGACGAAGTTGCTGCGTTCCGAGGCCACGAGAGCAGTCGGCCGGCCACCGATATCGGTGATGGCCAGGCCTTCGGGCTCGGGGCCCTTCGACTCCGCGCGGCCCTCGATGTGTAGGCCGGTACGCACTGCCAACTGGGAGAACGAATTGCCTGCGTCCCACACGACGTCGCCGGTCGCGGCGTCGAAGATGGTCCAGCCGCGAGTGCCGCCCTTCCAGTCGCCTTCGTTGGCGGTGGCGAGGTGGTCGTCGCCGATCCAGCCGATGGCGTCGGGTTCACGGGGCGTCTCGGGGATCGAGCCGGTCTGGTCGAGCACGCCGTCCTCTGCGGTGTCGATGCCGTCGACGGAGACGGTTCCGGCACTGAAGATCGAGGTCACCTCACCGGTGGGCCCGTCGATGATCGCGATGCCGTTGTTCTCCTGCATCGTCACCGCGACCTGGCCGCGGGAGTTGATGCTGACGTATTCGGGCTCGAGGTCTTCGGGGGTGTCGAGTCCGGCGGTGCGGGCCTGCTCGACGTCGAAGTCGACCGTACGTGCCGTCCAGGCGGCCGGCTCTCCGACGAGGTCGATGAACTGCATGAAACCCGTGGGTGCCTGCGGGAGGTCGCCTTCCTCGGCGCCGTCCGGGGTGAACTCCTCGTCGCGCTGATTCTCCATCGCGATCGCCGCGAATGTGCCGTCGCGGCTGATGGCGATCGAGTCCGGCTGGCCGCCGAGATCGATGCTGTGCACCCGCGTGCGGTCGGCGACCCGGACGATGTCGACGCGTCCGGACGGGTCGGTGAAGTCGCCTCCGCTGGTGTCGACGACCACCAGGACGAATTCGCCGAATGCGACGACGGAGGTCGGCTGATCGTCGGCGTTACCGAGATCTACCAGCGAAAGTGTTCCCGTACCCACCGGGTTCGCGGGGTCGCGGATATCGACGAACCCGATTCGCTTTGCTGTCGCATCGGTGTAGATCACGGTGTTGCCGTCGGGGGTGACGGTCGAGATCTCGGCCACGGTCTCGGTATCGAGAGGCTCGTCGGCGGGCCGATTCTGGAACACCGGGTAGGTCGCCTGCCGGTGGTAGCGTTCCGAATCCGGAACATTCCAGTCGATCGACGACGTAGCTCGCGGGGCCTCCCGGTCGGGTTCGTCGGATGTGCCACCCCCGTCCGTCGAGCATGCGGCTGTCATCAATGCTGCGATGGCAGCGATCGCCGCCATGCGGCTTCGGTTCGACGTCGTCATCTGTCCTCTTTGTTCGTTTTCCTGTGCATGATCGTGCGAGCTTTTCCCCCGCGGATGACCCGAAGGGGATTTCCGGATGAACACGGAGCGTCAGGCACATGTCCGGTACGCCGCCTTGGCCGGAAGTTGTCCACAGGCGGCCGATTCATCCACAGAACCGACGGTTTCGACCGTCTTTCGTCGAGGCACTGTTCCGGCGTGCGGCAGGATCGCCCGCATGGGGGATCCACGAGTACTGACCCGAGCACAACTCCTCGATTCAGGCATCTCTGCCTTCGAGATCGCACAGAAGTTGCGGCGCGGCGAGTTGGTCCCGATCGCGCACGGAATCCACTTACGCCGCGGCGACTACGACGCGCTCGACGAGGTCGGACGTCACCGGGTTCTGGCCTGTCATATCGGCTCGACAATGGGCACGGGGCACACGATCAGTCACGTCTCTGCGGCAATCCTCCACGGAGCGCCGGTGTGGAACGTTCCGCTCGAGCGCGTACACGTGTCGCGGGGTTCGGGTGCACGGCAGATGGGGCGGGTCCACACCCACGCTGCGCAGTGGTCGGATGCGGACCTCGCCGTCGTCGACGGTGTGCCGGTAACCTCCGTGGCACGGACGATCGCGGATGTCGCACGTACCGTAGGGCGGACGGAAGCTGTCGTCATCGGTGATGCGCTCCTTCGCATCGACACCGCAGCCGCATCCGCATTGCCGTCCATTGTGGAAACAGTAGCGGGGTCGAAAGGTGTCGCACGCGCGCGAGCACTGATCGGTTTTCTCGATGCGCGAAGCGAAAGCGTCGGCGAGTCGGTGTCGCGGGTGCGGATCGCCGAGGCGGGGTTGACGCGTCCAGAACTCCAACACGAGGTTGTCGTCCGCGATGGGCGACGCTACCGCCTCGACTTCTTCTGGGAAGGCGACGGCGTGGTCGGGGAATTCGACGGGTTGGGGAAGTACGCCGACCGACGCGACCTTGTCGCCGAGAAGCGCCGTGAGGACGCGCTGCGCGACATCGGGCTGGAGGTGATCCGTTGGAACTGGGCAGAACTGGACCATTTCGATGTCGTCGTTCAACGGTTCGAACGTGCTCGGTCACGTAGACGCACGAAATAACGGTTGATGTAGGGATATATCACCACATCAACCGTTACTTCGTGCACTTTTGCAGGCCTAGAAGCCGGGCAGGCGCGATGGGGTCTCGATCACCGAGTATTCCGACGCATCCCCCTGCACCACGCGGCTTTCGGTGCCGTCGACCCCCACCGGCAGGTCTCCCGCGAGGGTGATGCGGTGGAGGCGACGGGTGTGGTCGCCGAAGTCGGCGATGCCGTAGTGCTGGGTGGCACGGTTGTCCCAGATCGCGACGTCCCCGGGCGACCATGCCCAGCGGAAAGTGTTCTCGAGTTTGGTGACCCGCGCCTGCAGCAACTGCAGGAGCGCGGTCGTCTCGGACGACTTCAGACCCACGAACTCCTTGACGAAGTGCCCGAGGAGCAAGGTGCGCTCCCCTGTCTGGGGGTGCACGCGCACGACGGGATGGATCGTTTCGTAGGTATTGCGGCGGAACTCGTCCTGGTACAGCTTGCGTTCCGCGAGTTCAGGATCCGTGTTTCCGGCATCCAGCTTCTCCGCGTAGTCGTACAGGTTCGTGTGCAGCGCCCACAGGTTGTCGACCAACGACGTCAACGCCTCCGGGAGCTGGTTGTAGGCCGCCGTCGTCGACGCCCACGTCGTTGCGCCGCCGTACGGCGGAATCGTCACAGCACGCAGGATCGAGGCCTTCGGGATGCGGTCGACGAAGCTGACGTCGGTGTGCCAGCTGTTCGCGGCGCCCTCGATCGGAAGGAGACGTTTCCCCTTCGAATGCACCGTCGGATGCGACTGCGTCTGCTGCCCGAGGAGACCCGCGAACGTCCACTGACCCTCGTCGTCGAGATGTTCCTGATCTCGAAAGACGATCGCCTTGTTCACGGCCAGCGCGTAGCGGATGGCTTCGACGGTCTCGGACGACAGATCACCGGACAGTCTCACCCCATCGATCCTGGCCCCGATGTTCTCACCGAGCTTGGTGACCACGATTCCGCCGGCGCGGTAGATCTCCTCCGCAGTTGTCGCCGGGCGCTCGAGTTCGCTGAGTGTCATGTGAGGCTCCTGGGTCGATGTTTCATTGCCTGCACACAGACTTCCAACGCGACGGCGACGGGTCGACGGTTCCACTCACGCAGATCAGAACCCCTCGTGGCCGGGTACCATCAATGCCCATGCGCACCTCGACGAGAGTTCTCCTCGCGACCGCCGCCATCGTCCTGACATCAACGGGGACGGCAGCAGCAGCGCCCGCACCGATCGTCGACGGCAACGGCAACGGCAACGGCAACGGCAACGGCAACGGCACGATCGTCGCCCCGAGTTCGACGGCGATTTCGTTCGCACACACCCCGTCGGGTACGCGCGCCGGCACCGCGAACGAGCACGAGTCACGGGCAGGGGTCTCCATCGTCAAGCTGTACCTTGCCGAATACGTTGTTCAGCAGGGTGATCCGGCCGACCGGGTGGACGCCGTCGAGATGATCCGCTCGTCGGACGATGCCATCGCCGATCGGCTTCACGCGAAATATCCGCAGGCGATCTCCACCACCGTCGCCGAGTTCGGTCTCGTCGACACCCACGTCCCCGGTTATTGGGGTTTCGGCACCACGTCGACGCACGACATGGTGACGTACCTCGAAGCAAAGAAACGCACCGACCCCAGCTCCCCAGTGCTCGCCGCGATGGCATCCGCCCACGAAACCGCAGCCGACGGCTACCCGCAGAACTTCGGCACCGCATTGCTCGCCGGAGTGATCGGCACAAAGTGGGGCTGGAGCGACGATCGCGCGTTCCACGCGTCGGCGTCGTTCGGACCCGATTTCTCCGTGGCCGCGTCGGTGTACGGGTCGGCGAGCAGATTGACCGACGATGTCCTCGGCGCGTTCACCGAAGGCGAGCCCTCGCCCTCCAGGAACGGCTATCTGCTCGAGGACTGCCCCGCCGTGGCGTGGCTCGCCGGCGACCCTGCCCTCGGCGCCCCCGCGCAAGCACTTCTCGACACGGTTCCGCCTCAACTGGGCGCCGCATTCTGCGGAGTGTGACGCTTACTCCACCGTCCCTACGTACGGTGGAGAACATGAGCACCGCATGGCAGAATCCCGACTCCGTGTCCCTCATGCTCGACAACTGCGCGACATGGGCAGTGGTGGGCCTGTCGGGCGACCCCAACCGGACCGCATACCGCATCGCGAAGCTACTCCGCGAGCGCGGGAAGCGGGTGGTGCCCATCCACCCGAAGGCTCCGACAGTCTTCGGGGAGCAGGGCTATGCGACCCTCGCCGACGTTCCGTTCCCCATCGACGTGGTCGACGTGTTCCGCCGATCCGAAGCCGCCGGCGTCTTCGCCGACCAGGCTGTGAAAATCGGCGCGAAAGGCGTGTGGTTCCAGCTGGGTGTGATCGACGAGGACGCCTTCGCGCGCACCGTCGACGCCGGGGTCGCGATGGTCATGGACACCTGTCCCGCCATCGAGTGGGGGACGCAGAAACGGGACTGAGTCTCTGCTTATCCGCTGTGCGACAGATGCTTTCCGAGCGGGTCGCCCGACGGATCGTCGAGACGCCAGAAGGTCCAGCCGTCGTATTCGGCGTCGTCGTCGCTGACGAACTTGGTGACGGCGTTCGCGGCGGTGGTGGGATGGCCGAATCGGCGACCCTCCATCGGACCACGGGTGATCTCGACGTTGCTGTTCTCCGGATCGAAACGCGCCTGGATCCGATATCCACCGAAGTCCGACACGATCGCCATTCTGGGGTCGACGAATTCGGGTTCGGCCGCAGGCTTGACCGCCTTCACGGGCCGGGTTCGTGGCCGCGACACTTCCTTACGCTGAAGAGAGTCACGAACTCGGTTGAGGTTGAGCAGATCCCACCGATCGTGCCCGTGCGCGACACTGCTCATCGGGATGGGATGGCTACCTGTGGGTACACGGCCGGGGCGTTCGGCGAGCCACAGTTCGACGTCGGAGGCAATCCCTGATTCCACCTCGTCGGATTCGACCATGTAGAACTCCGGGGATTCTCCAGCGAAATCTACGAACACCCAGTACGACGAACCCGTGGAATCACTGCCGGGTGTGCCGTCCTGTCTGCGAGCCATCCATTGTCCCCGGGTCGTCGAGCGGACGCGGACGACGCAACTGCGTCCGTCCACTCCCTTGACCCGTACGGCACGAGACCCCTTCAGCGGTGTCGCGCTTCCGCCGCGCTGAACGACATCGGTGACGAACGCCCGGACGCCCCGGTCGGCTGAGTCTTCCATGGGCCAACCATACGTTTACGTACCGGTTGTCGGAAAGCCCCCATACCGGTCAGCGAAAGGCATCACCCTTGGTGGACAACGCCTTGACTCGATCGACGATGCGTTCCTGCAGCTTGGACGGGGTGCGCCAGCGCATCGCGAGTTTGTCGTAGTCCATCGCGTGCTCGGCGATGATGTCCTTCAATCGGTCGACATCGAGCGGGGCGAGCCTGTCGCGCAGACCCGCTTCTCCCCCATCACGGAACGCGTCGAACGGGTCGAACGGGCCGGGCGCACGCGTGGCTCGCCGCGCCGGGGTCTTCCTGGGCGCCGCAGCCGTCACCGCAGGTGGCGCTGTCTCGGCGGTGTGGCCGAGCGCACCGGCTACCGCGCTGGCGAACCTCTGATTGCGTGCGGCTTCGTCCGCAATCACCCGAACGAGTGCGACGAGCGATCCGGCGGCATTCGGAGCGCTGCCGTTGAGTCGGAGCAACGCGGCACCCGCCTCACCGATCTGCACTCGCAGGCGGGCATCGGGCACGCCGTTTTCGGAATCGATCACAGGTACACCTGCGCATTCATCAGGATTGTCTCGGTGAGCATGCGTAGGGCATCGAACTGCCCTGCGCCACCGTATTTTCGCTTGAGCGTGCCGTATGGAACGAACTCGGCGGACGCAGCGATCTGATTCGCTTCGGGAATCCAGGCGGGAACGACGTTCGCAATCCTGTCGTCGCGTTGGAGTTGCTCGATGATCGTGCGGTGCAGGCTCGATGCGCTGCGATACTTGGTGACGACCAGGCCGAGTTCACGAATCGAATGGCCGGTGCGGTCGGAGAACTTCTCCACGCGTTTCTGCAACTGCGGGATTCCGTATGTGGACAGGATGTCCGGAATCGTGGGGACGATGTAGCCGTCGGCAACCCGGAGCCCGTTGAGGGTGAGCATCCCGAGGTTCGGCGGGCAGTCGACGAGGATGTAGTCGTAGTCGCCGGCTATCGGTTCGAGCGCCGAGTGCAGGACTTCGATCGGCCGATGCGATCCGGGATCGGCATATTGCTGGAAGCTCAGGCCCTCCTGGATTTCCATGAGGTCGAGCGAGGAAGCGAGCAGATCGACACCGCGCACCGCGGTCACGGGTGAAACGTCGTGCTGGAGGGCCTTCTCGATGTCGAATGCCTCGGAGTCAGGGTCCACAGCATGCTGGAAGAGCGTGGCGAGAGTGCGACCGAGTTCGTTGAGTTCCCGCCACCGCTCCTCGCCGATCATCATCGTCGTGAGGTTGGTCTGCGGATCGAGATCCACGAGCAGTACTCGCTGACCGAACTCGGCCGCCATGAACTCACCCAGGGCGGCGGTCGTCGTAGTCTTGCCGACTCCGCCCTTCAGGTTGATTGTCGCGATCACCCGCGCCACCAGCGCACTCCTCCGAAAATGTTGCTACACGTCGCTGCAGCAAACTACACCGGAAGGCGGACAAAGGCGACGCGGGGCTCGCTCAGTGTCCCTGCGACTCCACTGCCACGCGCTCGAAGTCCGCAATAGCCTGGTCGCGACCGACCATCGACTCCGCGGTTGCATATCCCGACAGCGTTACTGCCGGCTTGTGGTCGATCACGGCATTTACGACGTCACCACCCGAGGTGAACACGATAATCCCCTTGGCTTCGTCGCCCGGGAGCCCTTCCCACACCGCACCCTCGGTACCGAGCGAGCGATTGATCTCGCTCATGAGTAGCGGTGCGCTGAAGTAATACATCCGGTCCCACGAACCGCTCTCGAGCCCGCCCGCTTCCGTGATATCACCGAGGCTCCGCTGCTGCCCCGACGTGAGAACCGAGTCGAACTCCGATTCCAGTTTCGGGTCATCGACCACGGTCACGGTGCCGCCGGAGCCGCAACCCACCAACATCACAGCAGCAATTCCGCCGAATGCAGCCGATTTCAATCCCCTGCCAAATGTCACTTTTGCCCCTCGCGTCACTTATGTCCCCCTCACCCGAACGCGACGGACGCTACACCCGAGCAAGCGGCCGATCAGTGGCGCAGATCACTATTATCGAAGCCGAATCGGACCTATATGCGACAGGCAATTTGGCATTGTGGCGATTCACAAATCTCGACGTCAATCCTTTGCTGTCAGCTCCGCAATGTCTCCGAGAAGCGCAGATTGGAGCACTCCTATCGACTCCGCAGCACCACCGAATTGGTCGCCGACGAAGTTGGTGTTGTCGGTCGAAAGCTCTCGCGAGCCGGAGCGCCCGATGAGATCGTCGATCCTTGCGTCGAGGTTTGCCGCGCGCTCCGCAACGTCCACCATCGCCATCCGACCGTCTGCAAACTCGAGGAGGTCTCCGATACGAGCAAGGGCCGCCACCCGGTCGAGAAGCTGTGCCCACACCGGGTCGAGCGCCGCGATCCGGGACTCGAACCCTGCCCTGGCCGCGGGCGCTGTGTCGATCGCGTCTTCCAATTCGGCGAGCAGACCACGGAGGGCGACCGCGTCGGTGGCGATCTGGGTGAGCTCGTCGGTGAGGTTCAACTGCGTTCGCTGCACCGCGAGATGCTCCGAATGCCACGCAGGCGACGACTCGATCTGGTCGTACAGAGCTCCCGCGAGAAACAACAGGGTGTCGTAGCGGTCGACGAAGCGATCGGCCTCTCCCGGCACCTGCCGGGCAAGCACTTCGGCGGCGCGCCGTCCCGTTTCCGCTGCCGGCGTGTGCTCGGACCACCGACCCAGGCGGTCACTCGCGATGCTCAACACCGTGTCGCGGGCACGGTCCACCGCCGCCACAGGAATCGGGGCAGGCGTGTGCTGCAACGCCCGAAACAACGCTTCGCGCTGCTCTATTTCCAGATGGATGCCGTCGCGGCGTTCGCGACGCACGGCACGCACGCCCTGCGCGTAGTGCGCCGGGGAATGAACGATCGCCTGTCGCGCCGACCGGATTCGCTTGTCGATCTCGCTCGCGCGGTGCTCGAGCATCAGCCGCGACACACCGGGTCGCTGGGCCGCGGCACGAGCGGCGAATCTCTCCCGCTCGTCGCTCAGGCGCCGGAGTTCACCGAACCCCCCGATATCCGGGATCCTCCGCGCGAGACTCCGACGGGCAGCAAGGATCGCTCTGGCCGGGTCGTCGAGGTGGCCGGACGCAATCGCTATCGCGGCATCGTCGGACAACGGTTCGCGGCGGCCGTCGATCCGGCACTGATCGCACCATCGTCGGACCTGGGCGGCGATACGCTCACGTCGTTCGAGTTCGGACTCGAAGTCCATGGGAGCTCTCGACCGGTCGGGTTCGGTCATCGTGGCCCTCCTCGGAGACTGTCGACCTCCACTGTTCCAGAATTTTCCGACAGTGGCCGGTACGGCGGTCTCGCCAGGTTTCACCCAGGGTCACCGCGCGAGCCGTGCGGGACAACTCCGACAGGCATTCCACTCGACCGAAGACACCGATGAGCTGCGGTGATGGATGTCACACGGAGAATCTCCGAAAACTGGACACAGCCCGTCACCGGGTGCCGCCGAGACCTCCACCTTGCGACGAATTACATTGTCGTGCAACAGTATCTCCGGGTCACCCCGGTGGACACTCCGGTCCACATGCAAGTTACCCGGCGGTGTTACCGCACAGTACGTCCAGCACTACCCGTCGGGATTCCGTCGCAGTTCGCAACGGTTGGACCGGGAAGCCCTGCCCTACAACACCTCCCAGTGACGCAACCGGGCCCCACTCACCGGCCCGAGCGCCAGTGGTCGAAACGTGACAAACCCTCATGTTTCCTCCATGCTGTTATCCGGACGGATCACCCGAAGCAGGGGGCGGCGTTGCTACAACCGACAACCGCGGGCTTCATGCAACGATCCGTCCGAACCGCCCAACGGCGCCCTGGGGCAGGGCCCACGGGCCGGGGACCGACACGCATGCCCACGCCAACCACGAGGAGCCGACCGACAGATGTTCCCAGCCGCGTTAGCAACCTGTGACGTGGGCCGAGCATTCGGTTGACCTGCCTTCCTCGAATGGGGTTGAGCTTCGACGAGCGCGGTATTGCGCACAACCATGGAGAACGGTGGCAACGAGTATGTTCAAACGGATCGCAGTGGTCAATCGGGGTGAGGCGGCTGTACGTCTCATCCGGGCAGTCCGGGAGCTGAACTCCGAGCACAACTACGGCATCACGACGATCGCGCTGCACACCGAGGCCGAGCGGCGGGCAATGTTCGTCCGCCAGGCCGACGAGGGTGTCACCCTCCGACCGTCCACCACGGCCTCGACCCCGTACCTCGACTACACCGAACTCGAGCGCGCGTTGACCGAAGCCAAGGCCGACGCCGTATGGGTCGGCTGGGGTTTCGTCGCCGAAGATCCCACATTCGCCGAGCTCTGCGCCCGGCTGAACATCACCTTCATCGGCCCGTCCGCCGACGCCATGCGTCTGCTCGGCGACAAGGTCGAAGCCAAGCTCCTCGCCGAGAAGGTCGGCGTCCCCGTCGCCCCGTGGTCCGGCGGCCCTGTCGAGAACCGCGCCGATGCGCGCAGGCACGCCCAGGCCATCGGCTACCCGCTGATCATCAAGGCCCGTTCCGGTGGCGGCGGACGCGGCATCCGCAAGGTCTACGCAGAGGACGAGCTCGAACTCGCCCTCGAACGCACCCAGGGCGAAGCCGAGCGTTCCTTCGGCGACCCCGTCGTGTTCATCGAGCGTCTCGTCACCGATGCCCGGCACGTCGAGGTACAGATCATCGCCGACAACCACGGCAACGTGTGGGCCCCCGGCGTGCGCGACTGCTCCATCCAGCGCAAGAATCAGAAGGTCATCGAGGAGTCGGCCTCCCCGCTGCTCACCAAGGACCAGGCCGACGAACTGCGTAAGGTGTCCGCCGACCTCGTCCGCGCCGCGGGCTACTGCGGTGCCGGAACCGTCGAATACCTGTACCAACCCGACCTGAAGATGTTCACCTTCCTCGAGGTCAACACCCGACTGCAGGTCGAGCACCCGATCACCGAGGCGACCACCGGCATCGACCTGGTCAAGCTGCAGATCGTCGTCGCCGCAGGCGAGACGCTCCCCGGCGACTGCCCGCCGGAGTTCGGACACGCCGTCGAGGCCCGCCTGAACGCCGAGGACGCCGACAACGGCTTCGCTCCCGCGCCCGGCACCGTGCAGCTGCTCAAGTTCCCGCTCGGCTCGGGCCTGCGCGTCGACACCGGCATCGCCCAGGGTGACGTGATCCCGCCCGACTACGACTCGATGGTCGCCAAGATCATCGCGTGGGGCCGCGACCGCGACGAAGCCCTCGCCCGCCTCCGCACGGCGCTGCGCGAGACCACCGTCGTCCTCGACGGCGGCACCACCACCAAGTCGTTCCTCCTCGACCTGCTGAGCCGCAGCGAGGTCATCGATGCCACCGCCGACACCGGCTGGCTCGACCGCACCGGCGCCGGCACGGCCACCGGTCCGACGAAGGTCGCCGACATCGCACTTCTCGCGACCGCGGTCGACGTGTACGACGCCGACGAGGCCCGCGCCCGCGCCGGATTCCTCGCCTCGGCCCGCGGCGGACGCCCCCGCGCCGGCCAGACCGGCACCCGCAAGGTCGAACTGAGCTACCAGGGCCAGGGCTACGAACTGCTCGTCGGACAGATCGGTCCGTACCGCTACCGCATCGGCGCCGAGGACTCCGACCTCGAGGTCGACATCGAGCGTCTCAGCGAATACGAAACACGTCTCACGCTCGACGGACAGCGCCACAACGTCGTCTCGATCGCAGGCCCGGCACACTTCCTCGTCGAGGTCGACGGTGTCAGCCACCAGATCAGCCAGGACGAAGCCGGTGTCGTGCGCACGCCCGCGCCCGCAGTCGTGGTCGCCGTTCCCGTCGCCGTGGGTGATGAGGTCGAGGCCGGTCAGACGCTCGTCGTCCTCGAATCCATGAAGATGGAGACCGCGGTCCGCGCACCGTTCGCAGGTAAGGTCCGCGAGATCCTCGCGGTCGTCAACGGCCAGGTCGACGCCGGCGCTCCGCTGCTGCGCGTCGATCGGATTGCCGAGGAGACCACCACCGCGGTGGCCGAGCGGGTGCAGTTCCCCACCGCTGCACCTGCGTTGACCGACGACGCCGTCGCCGACGCCCACGCTCGCCTCGACCGGCTCGAAGCACTGATCACCGGCTACGACGTGTCGGCCGAGCGCACAGCAACCCTGCTCGGCGAGTACGAGCAGCTCACCGCGAAGGCCGCGTCCTGCGACCTGGTGCGCGCCGAACTCGCTCTGCTCACCACATTCGCCGACGTGTGCGAACTGTCTCGCAACCGTCCGACGCAGGACGAGGAAACCGGCGACGACAAGGTGCACAGCCCCCGCGAGTTCTTCCACGGGTACCTGCAGTCACTCGACGTCGAGGTCGGAGGACTGCCCGAGAGCTTCCGCGGACGTCTTTCGCGCGCGCTGCGTCACTACGACGTGATCGAGCTCGAGCGCACTCCTGAACTCGAAGAGGCCGTCTACCGGCTGTTCTGCGCGCAGGAGCGCATCGAGGCGCAGATCCCCGTGGTCTCGGCACTCCTCGACCGGTGGCTCGAGCACGGTACCGGCGAGTCCGGTGTGTCGAACGAACTCAACGAGGTCCTCGACCGGCTCATCGTCGCCACGCAGGTCCGCTTCCCCGTCATCGGTGACACCGCCCGCAACCTGCGTTACCGCTTCTTCGAGGAGCCGGTGATCCGCAAGGCTCGCGAGCAGGTGTACGACGGAGTGCGCGGTTCGCTCGCCTACCTCGCCGAGCACCAGAGTTCCGCCGACTACGCGCAGCGGATCGAAGCGCTCGTCGCAACCCCGGAGCCGCTCATTGATCTTCTCGCACAGCAGATTTCGCGTCCCGGGTCGGTTCCCGGACCGCTGCTCGAGGTGATCACCCGGCGCGCGTACAAGATCCGCACCCTCGAGGATGTGGAGTCGAATGTTCGCGACGGTCGCCAGTTCGTCACCGGCAACTTCGATCTGCGCGGCACCCGCCTGTACTTGATCTCGGCCGAGGCCGAGCACTCCGAGCTCGCTGCGCTGCTCGATTCCGTCGAGGACGCTGTGAAGCCTCTGCCGAGCACCGAAAACCTCGTCGTCGACCTCTATCTGGCCTGGGACGACGCTCCCGCCGAGGCAGATGCGCAGGCGCAGGCGTTGCAGACCGTGCTGGCATCCAGGGAGGTCACCGCGTCCGCGCGTCGCGTGACGATCACGGTGTGCCACACCGACAATGCCGAGGAGCACGTCTTCACGTTCCGGCCCTACGAGACAGGATTCGCGGAGGAGACCAACATCCGCGACATTCACCCGCTCACCGGCCAGCGTCTCGACCTGTGGCGTCTGAAGAACTTCGACGGCACCCGCCTCCCCGCGAATCCGGATACGTACCTGTATCACATTGTCTCGCAGGAAAACCCATCCGACGAGCGGTTCATCGCTCTCGCCGAGGTGCGGGACCTGACACCGCAGCGCGACGAGTCGGGCGTCATCGTGGGCCTTCCCGCCTTCGAGCGGGCACTCGCGAGCTCGCTCGACGGCATGCGGCGCGCGCAGTCGGCCCGCGGTGGTCGTCGCCTCGACGCCAATCGCGTCGTCCTGTTCGTCTGGCCCCTCGTCGACCTGACATTCGACGAACTGCGTCGGACGGCCCAGAACGCCGCTCCACTCACCGTCGGTGCCGGACTCGAGGAAATCACCGTCATCGGGTGGCTCCGCGATAATCCGGACCAGCCTGCGCGTGAGGTCGCGCTGCGCTTCTCGTACCGCTCGGGTGCCGGCGTGGTCGTGGGCCTCACCGATCCGCCGAAGGAGCCGCTCAAGCCGCTCGACGAGTACACGCAGAAGGTTCAGCGCTCCCGCGCCCGCAACACTGTGTACCCGTACGAGCTGATCCCGCTGCTCACCGGCAACGACGGCAGCTTCGTCGAGTACGACTTCGACGACAACCGCGAGCTGGTCCCGGTCGACCGCCCGTACGGCCGCAACAAGGCCGGCCTGATCGTCGGCGTCGTCACCACAGCGACCGAGCTGTATCCCGAGGGTATGACCCGTGTCGCGATGTTCGGCGACCCGACGAAGGCACTCGGTACCGTCGCAGAGGCCGAATGCTCCCGCGTCGTCGCCGCCGTCGACCTCGCCGAGAAGCTCGGCGCCCCCGTCGAATGGTTCGCGCTGTCGTCCGGTGCGACGATCTCGATGGATTCGGGCACCGAGAACATGGACTGGGTGTCGCGCGCACTGCGCCGCATCATCACGTTCACGCAGAACGGCGGCGAGATCAACGTCGTGGTCACGGGCATCAACGTCGGCGCACAGCCGTACTGGAACGCCGAGGCGACGATGCTCATGCACACCAAGGGCATCCTGGTGATGACGCCGGACAGCGCAATGGTGCTCACCGGTAAGCAGTCGCTGGACTACTCCGGTGGCGTGTCGGCCGAGGACAACTTCGGTATCGGCGGCTATGACCGCGTCATGGGCCCGAACGGCCAGGCGCAGTACTGGGCCCCGAACCTGTCGGCCGCGATCGAGGTGCTCTTCGGGCACTACGCCCACGCGTACGTCGTTCCCGGCGAGCGCTTCCCCCGCAAGGCCGAGTCGACCGACCCGATCGACCGCGACGTGCGCGTCTACCCGCACGTGCACCCGTCGAGCGACTTCACCACCGTCGGCGACATCTTCTCGTCCGAGACCAACCCGGATCGCAAGAAGCCCTTCGACATCCGCACCGTGATGCGGGCCGTCGTCGACCAGGACCACACGGTGCTCGAGCGCTGGGCAGACATGGCCGACGCCGACACCTCGGTCGTGTTCGATGCGCACCTCGGCGGCCACGCGGTCTCCGTCATCGGCATCGAGTCGCGGGCGATCGCCCGTAAGGGCTGGTTCCCGACCGACGGACCGGACCAGTGGACTTCGGGCACGCTGTTCCCGAAGTCGTCCAAGAAGACGGCGCGCGCGATCAACGCGGCGAGCGGCAACCGTCCGCTCGTGGTCCTCGCGAACCTGTCGGGCTTCGACGGCTCCCCCGAGTCGCTGCGCAACGTGCAGCTCGAGAACGGCGCCGAGATCGGCCGAGCGATCGTCAACTTCGACGGACCGATCGTGTTCGTGGTGGTCTCCCGCTACCACGGCGGTGCGTTCGTGGTGTTCTCCGGGGCGCTCAACGAGAACATGGAGGTTCTCGCGGTCGAGGGTTCCTTTGCCTCGGTGCTCGGTGGCGCACCCGCCGCGGCCGTGGTGTTCACCCGCGACGTCAACAAGCGCACGGCGAGCGACCCGCGCATCGTCGAACTCGAAACCCAGGTGGCGTCGGCAGAGGACGGCGAGAAGGCCCGCCTCGGTGTCGAGCTCGCGTCGCTGCGGACAGCCGTCCGGTCGGAGAAGCTCGGTGAGGTCGCCGCGGAGTTCGAGGCGATCCACAACATCCAGCGGGCCCAGCAGGTCGGGTCGGTGGACGCGATCGTGCCTGCCGCCGAACTGCGTCCGCAGATCATTGCGGCCCTCGAGCGCGGCATTGCGCGGACCCCCGCGTAAGCACCCGTAGACCGAACGAAGCCCCGCACCGGAATTGCGAATCCGGTGCGGGGCTTCGTCGTTGCTTCTAGTCGTCCCAGTCGTCCCAGTCGTCGTCGTCGATGAGGTCGTCACACCGGTCGTCCCACTCGTCGTAGAAGTCCTCGACGAAATCGGGGACGGTGTCGTCCCAGTCCTCGAACCAGGCGTCGCAGGTGTTGGTGTCGATGAACGGAACACCGGGCGGCAGCGCATTCGAAAGATCTGCGGAACCTGTTCCGTGCGCCGTCGCGATCGCGGTATTCGGCGTCGTGGTCTGGGTCGGTCCGGTCGGGGAAGGATCAGCGACCGTCGAGATCGTGTAGGTCGACGGCGATGCGGTCGGCGCGGCCTCGTTCGAGCTCGAAAGCACGAAACCTGTCGTGCCTGCTGCGACCGCGGTCACCAGTGCTGTGGCTGCCCACCAGGTGCGGCTCAGGGCCATGATCTTCTCTCCTTCGCGAGGGTGTTCCGTTCGGTGCACCCTTACTCTGATGTCCCTCGATGAGACGTGCATGAGGCGAAGATGACGAATTCTTCATCTCAGTCGAGCGTGCGGATCCATTCGATCAGAGCGCGCGCGACCTCGTGCGGGACCTCGGGGATCAGCGCGTGGCCGCTTCCGGGGATGAGGACGGTCGTGACCAGGTCGGCTCCGAACTGGTCGAGGAGCTCCGATCGGGTATCGGCCGGGCGGAACACGTCGTCGCCGGCCTGCACGTCGAGCAGGGGGGACGACGCTATCGGCCACCACGACTCCTTGTCGGTCGCGGACATAGCGGCGCGCTGACAGACGATGGCGTCGGGCCACCAGCCGTCGAGCCAGACGGAGGGGTCGTGGTCGTCGGCGAAGAACACCTCACGCAGATGAAGGAGACGCTCGGTATCGGGAAGCCCGAGATCGGAGCACTTCGCGACGCGTGCGGTCAACGACGACGGGAAGCGACGCGCGCCGGCGGCCAGCACGGCGACGCCTCGGACCAGTTCGGGACGGTCCACGGCCAGCACGCGGGCGACATAGTGACCGAACGCGTGTCCTGCCACTACCGCGGGTCCGGTCCCGAGTGCCGAGAGGACATCGGCGATGTCCCCTGCGAGGTCGTGCAGATCCAGCCCGTCGAGCGGTCCGGTGCTCGAACCGACTCCACGAGGTTGGGGACGCAGGGCACAGTACCCCGCGGCGTCCAGATCCCGCGCAATCGGCTCGAATTCGTAGGAGTCGCGGCCGAGCGACGGCAACAGGACCACCGCAGGCCCCGTGCCGTTCACCAGCACTTCAAGTTGCGTTCGACCGGTGGAGATCATCTTCGTCTGTGCCACGCCGACCATCATTCCAGTCGGACACCTCACAACGGCACCGAAACGCGGTTCGTCGACACACAGCAGACTTGCTTGTGCCCAACATCACAGACTGTCGCAGAAATCATTTCGGCCGGACGCGCATTGCCGCCCGGCCGATTCAGAACACCATTCTTGGCACCGAGTGCTACCGCTTTGTGCACTAGATGCCACTATCTCCTCCCCGGTCGAGCAATTCCCTGGAGCACTGTCCACCAGCACTTTTCGGTTGTCCGCACGAACTGCTCAAGATCATCGACATGGGATCACAGTGCGACCTGACCCAGAAGTAATACTGTGCGCCACAACAGATTCGCAAGCAAACACATCTTCACATCAGAAGAGGCGCTACGAACAGACAGCATGTTCGTACCAAGCAGTAGGGAGCATGAACAATTCACTTATCTTGCGCTGCAACACTTTTCGAATTTCTGGCAATTTCGGGGAGAAATCGGTGGCGATACATTCCACATGACAATAACCGGGAAGTACTGCATCATTGGATGCGCAGGGAACAACGAGCAGGGGCGCTCGGCGCGGGACGCAATGCAGGGAATAACTCGCAATCGCGCACTACCACAAGACCATCGGGCATACGCAGCCCCCAGAGGGCACGTCGCCGTGCCTGACGCGATCGCCGCCAGCCAGAGGAGACGACAATGACCAGCACCGCTGAACCCACCACACAGTCCGTCCAGGGCAACAAGCTTCGCGGACGCGTCGCGTTCGTGACCGGCGGAACCCGGGGTATCGGTTCCGCAATCAGCCGCAGCCTGGCCACCCAGGGCGCAACCGTGGCAGCGGGCTACGCACGCAACACCTCGCAGGCCGACCAGTTCCTGGCAGATCTGAAGGCGAACGGCCGCGATGATGCGAAGTACTCCGTTCACAAGGGCGACGTCGCCAACGCCGCGGATTGCCGCCGGACCATCGACGAGGTCATCGCTGAGCACGGTCGTCTCGACATCCTGATCAACAACGCCGGCATCACCATCGACCGCACGGTACTGAAGATGGAGGACGAGGACTGGGACAAGGTCATCTCCGTCAACCTCTCCGGTGCCTTCTACCTGGCACAGGCCGCCCTTCGTCACATGCTCGAGCGCGGCACCGGCCGTATCGTCAACGTCTCGTCCGTCATCGGCGAGACCGGCAACATCGGCCAGGCCAACTACGCGGCGTCCAAGGCCGGCCTCTTCGGCCTCACCAAGACCCTCGCCAAGGAAGCCACCTTCCACCTGGGCAAGGCGGGTCTGCTCACCCCTGACAGCATCGGCGTCACGGTCAACACGGTCACCCCCGGATTCGTCGCCACCGAAATGGTCGACAGCATCCCGGAGAAGGTTCTCAGCCGCATCACCGACAGCATCCCGGTGAAGCGCCTTGCCGATCCGCAGGAGATCGCCCGCGTCGTCCACTTCCTCGCTGCAGACGCCTCGTCGTACATCACCGGTCAGGTGTGGGGTGTCAACGGCGGACTCGACATGTGACCGCTCACTCCACCCTTCCAGCTCACATTCCACTGAACGGTTTCTCTTCACATGCAGTCTTTCGAGCTCAATCGGCACGGCAAGATCGTCTTTCCCTCGAACTTCTTTCCCGACCTCGACTTCTCGGCGTTCACCAGCCCGGAACACCTCGACTCGGTGATCCGCCGCGATTTCGACACGAAGGCCCCCTCGGTCTCCGAAATCCTCTCGCGTAGCGCCCAGGGTGCGTACAAATCCAAGTTCGAGCTCATGCGCGACATGGCGCTGAGCGGGTTCTGGGCAAATCGCTTCGCGCTCACCATGTTCGACAAGACTCCGACACGTTGGTCCGATGTCCCCCGCAACCGCGACGACATCTACATGCCGATCCTCACCCCGTGGCCCGACGCAGCCGAGCGGATGGCCGCCGTCCAGGCCGCCTTCCACGAATTGCCTGCCGCCTGGAACGACGCTGCCGAAAATCTCATCTTCGCACGGCTGTTCAACGTGTTCGGATCCCGTCGGCATATTGCGGGATCGTTGCCCACCGTCAAGCCGACGGTCGAGCAACTACTCGCCCACCACGAGAACATGACGCTCCGGATCGGCAATCACGATCCGAACTTCCCGATCTACACCTACGACGAGGTGCTCGACAGCAGCGAGGACGTCGCCGAACTCGAGGCTCTCGGTCGGTGGTCGATGGTGCTGCACAACCAGCACCCGTACAACCGTAACGATCTCGAGGTCGTCAAGGCCTCGGAACTGAAGGACGACGACTACGTGATCGTCTTCCATCCACGCGATCGCGAAGTACAGCGCTTCATCAACCGCGCCACGTCCGGGAAGTCCCGCAAGGGCCTGAGCTACACGAGCCCGACACCCGTGCCCCCGGCGAAGCCGTACCCGGCCATCGACGTGGCCAAGGAGTTCACCGTCCGGCCGCGCATCGACGCTATCGCGGTCGCACACGGCGACACGGTCTGCACCAACGAGGACCTGATCCGGAACACCGCGTACAACTGGTCGCCGATGACGGCCGAATCGATCGCGCAGAAGACCGGAATCGAACAGCGCCGCTATACTTCCGGCACGTTCGAGGATCTCGCATTGTCCGCTGCGAAGCAGGCCGTCGAGCACGCGAAGGTGGGCCCCGAGGAAATCGGTGCGGTCATCGTGTGCACCTGCACGAGTGGGCGGCTGATCCCGTCGCTCGCCACGTGGATCTCGGGTGAACTCGGCATCGCGCAGAGCCATGCGTC
The DNA here is from genome assembly GCF_042730275.1 of Rhodococcus sp. NPDC060086. NCBI lineage: Bacteria > Bacillati > Actinomycetota > Actinomycetes > Mycobacteriales > Nocardiaceae > Rhodococcus > Rhodococcus sp. NPDC060086. The sequence continues at coordinate 201,270 of NZ_JBHWWZ010000002.1, read as the reverse complement.
GTTCGACCTGATTGCCGCGTGTGCAGGAATGCCCTACGGCCTTGCCGAGGCGACCCGGATCATGCAGCAGGTCAAGCGACCGGTGCTGGTGGTGTGTGTCGAGAAGTTCTCCGACAAGATCGGCAACGTGCGGCCCTCGCGCATGATCTTCGGTGACGGCGCTGCGGCGATCGTCGTGTCGCCCGCAGACGAAGGCGCGGAAACCGATATCGAGTACTTCAACAGTTACGCGAGTGGTCCGACGAGCGAAGTCAATTCGATCATCTGGCCCAACCCCGACTTCGACAACTTCATCACCGTCTACGGTCCCGAGGTCAAGTCGCTCGCCGGTCGCTACCTGGGGCAGATGCTCGACGAGATCAAGGAACTGCCCGCACCGTCCGGCAAGGAGGGGTCGCTGCTCGACAACATCGATCTGATCGTGCCACACCAGGCGAACAAGACGATGATCATCGAACTCGCCGCGAATGCCGGACTGTCGGCCGACCGCCTGTACTTCAACATCGAGCAGGTCGGCAACGCGTCGTCGGCGAGCATCCCGCTCGCGATCCACGACGCTGTCCGCGACGGTGTCATCGACAAGCCGGTGCGTATCTTCGCTCCCGGATTCGGTGCCGGCGCTGTAGCGGGTTACACCGTGATGCGAATCGATCCGAAGGTCGTCGTACCGTTCCGCGATGCGGAAGAACACGCCGCGATCGATCCGACACATGGGCAGCCGTCATCGTCCGACGTGGAGCTCGCGTTCCGCTGACAAGACCATTTTCTGCCGATCGTCCCGTTCGCAACGTTTTGTGCGGACGGGACGATACCCGTTTCGAGGCCCCATTCCCCCCGATGGGCTGCACATGACTCGAAAGGCAACACCGATGAAGATCCGACGCCTGACTGCCGCGACCCTGAGCTGCTTGGCTCTGACGGTCGCTGCTCCGGCCACCGCGAACGCGTTCACCCTGGTCGATCTGCTCCCCACAGGTGTGGCCGATCTGATTCCGAGTGGTTCGTGGAACCCGTTTGCGCCCCCGGCACTGCCTGCTCCCCCGGCGCCGGAACAGCACTCGGCACCCGCTCCACAGCAGTCGGCACCGGCCCCTGCACCACGGTCGGCACCGAGCGGCGGGTTCAAGAACTGCACCGAGGCGTGGAATGCCGGAGCTGCGCCGGTCTACCGCGATGATCCCGGATACGCTCCGCGCCTCGACCGCGACAACGACGGTGTCGGCTGCGAGCACGATCCTCGCTGATCGTTCTCGCCCCGGCCTCCAGCACGTAGAGGGCCGTCGAACGTGAACATCCCGTGCGTGTTTCCGGTTGCTGTCGCTACCGGAAACACCCACGGGATGGACGCTTTCGTCGAGGGTCAGAGCCAGCGCGGAGGGGTGAGCTCGCCACCCTCGACCCCGATCGCACCCCGGCCTGCGGCCCAGCGCACGACAGCGGGAAGAGAACCCTGCACCTTGTGGGTGATCTCGACGTCCTCCTTCACCACAACCGGGGTGTTGCCCTCGACCTCGACCGCAATACCCGCACCGAGATCCTTCTTACGCCACATTCCGACGATGTCGTCGAGCAGAGACTCGAGGACGACCGTCGGGAAATCGCTGAAACGGCCACCGTTGTCGAGATCGACTGCGTGGATCCACACCTCTCGGGTACGCATCCACGCGGTCTCCTCCGCCGGAACAAGTCGCCCCTGTGCGGTGCGCACCTGCGCCTGCCACGCAGCCTCGGGCAGGTTCCGCCACTTCTCGTCGAGTCGTGCGACGGTATGGGCGAACAGGTTCCGGAGCGCCGCGGGGCTCAGTGTGGATCCCTCGGCGATCTCCTGGCCGCGTTCCTCGGTCGACGCGTACATCGGGGTCTCGACACCTGTTGCAGCCCAGTCCATGAGCCGGCACAGGGCCGCGGCGTTGTAGCCGAGGTGCGCAACGAGGTGCCGACGGCTCCACCCCTCGAGCAGGGTCGGCCCGTCCAGTTCGTCATCGGTAAGCTCCGCGAGCCGCTGCGACAGAAATGCCGTGCCGCGCCGGGCGATCAGCAGACGCTCGGAGAGTTCGAGATCGTTGAATCCCACGCCCGGTTCTCCTATTTGATGATCGTCTTGTTCTTGACGGTGCCGAGACCCTCGATGGTGACCTCGACGGTCTCGCCGTTCTGGATGTACCGCGCGGGCTTGCGGGCATGGCCGACGCCACCGGTGGTGCCGGTGATGATGACGTCGCCGGGCTGCAGCGTGACGATGTGCGAGATGTAGTCGACGAGCTTGGCCGGGGTGAACACCAGGTCCTGGGTGTTCGAGGACTGCATGACCTCGCCTTCGAGGATCGTCTCGATCTTGGTGCCGAGCGTGTAGTCGGTGTCGAGGAACGGCCCGAAACCGCTGCTCTTCTCGAAGGTCTTGCCCTGATCCCACTGCAGCGTGCGGTACTGGTAATCGCGCATCGTGTAGTCGTTGATGACCGAGTAGCCCGCGATGTAGTCGGAAGCGTTGTCCTCGCTGACCTGATACGCCTGCTTGCCGATGACAACAGCGAGCTCCGCTTCCCAATCGAGCTGCGCGCCTGCGTATTCGGGCACAATCACGTCGTCGTAGGGGCCGGTGAGGGCTTCCTTGAACTTCGAGAACAGGGTCGGGAACTCGGGGAGGTCGCGGCCCATCTCCGAGATGTGCGTTGCGTAGTTCAGGCCCACGCACACGATCTTGCCGGGGCTGGGCACCACGGGTGCGTAGTCGGCGTTCGCGAGGTCGACGGTCTTACCCGAAGCCTTCTCGGCAACGGACTTCCAGTCTGCATCGTCGAGCAGCGCGGACAGGTCGGCATAACCGTCGATCACGGTTGCGGCCGAGTCGCTGTCGACCCTCACGGCAGCGGTCGTGCCATCGAGGCGGAGAGTGGCGAGTCGCATGAGTTTCAGGCTCCTTCGGAGATGATTGTGCGGTTGAAGTGGAGACGTTCCACTATCGGTGCGTCCGAGAACGCGAACAGGTCGACGCCGTTGTCGGTCTCGAGCGACCACTCCGTCCAGGACGGCACCACGATCATGTCGCCCTTGGTGACATCGTGGCTCAGATCGCCGAGGTGGAAGCGGCCCTGGCCCTCGAAGACCTGGAACACCACGGAACCGACATCGCGGCGCTTCCGCGTGTGCGCGCCGGCGCGGAGGCGGTGGAATTCGGCGCGGATCGTCGGCATGACGTCGCCGCCGGTCGTGGGGTTGGTGTAGCGGATGGCGGCGTGGCCGGGTTCCGGTGTCGCGGCGTAGCCCTCGTCCTCGAGTGCGAGCTGTTCATCGAGAGCGCGGTCGGTGTGGGCCCAGCGGTAGCACGCGATCGGTGAGCTGGTCTTGCGGTCGAGTCCGACGAGCGGACGCAGACCCGGGTGCGCCCACAGCCGCTCGGAGCGGGAGATATCCGGGGTGCTCTCGTCGGTCACCCCGTCGGAGCCGAATTCGAAGAACCCGGTGTCGGTGTAGTGGACGAACGGAATGTCGAGACCGTCGATCCATGCCATCGGCTGATCCGTCTCGTTGTGGTGACCGTGGAAGTTCCACCCGGGGGTCAGCAGGAAGTCGCCGCGGCGCATCGCGACCGGGTCGCCGTTGACGACGGTCCACACGCCCTCGCCCTCCACGACGAAGCGGAAGGCGTTCTGCGAGTGGCGGTGCTCGGGCGCGGTTTCCTTCGGCCCGAGGTACTGGATCGCTGCCCACAGGGTGGGGGTGACGTACGGGACGCCGCCGAGGCCGGGGTTCGCCAGTGCGATAGCGCGACGTTCACCGCCGCGACCGACCGGCACGAGATCGCCGGCGCGCTGGGCGAGCGGGTACAGCGTCGACCACTTCCAGACGAACGGCACAGCCTTGGAGGCCGGCGCCATCGGCATCAGGTCGCCGAGCTGCGTCCACAGCGGATTGAGGTTCTCGGTGGCGAAGTCGTCGTAGAGCTTCTGGACCTCGGGGTCGATGGGTTCGGTGGCGGTCATTGTTCTCCTCGTCACGCGTGCAGCACATGTCCGGCGTGCACCCAACGTATGTCCGGTCACTCCTGCAGTGGAATAGATTTCTGCTCTCCAGAATGAAAGAACTCGGTGGGCTCGATGCCCGCGACGTCCACCTGGAGACCCCGAACAGCGGCGTGCACCTGGTTGACCAGCTGCCCTCGCAGATGCGTCCGGTACCGGTTGATCGGTATCGCCGCCGTGAGTGCTCCGATCGCCCGACCGCTGCCGTTGCGGATTGCAACGCCGAGCGCCGCGACGCCTTCCTCCGTGTTCTCGACGTTCACGGCGAACCCCAGCTTGCGCGCAGCATCGAGCTCGTGGACGAACATCTCGAACTCCCCGATCGCCATCCTCCGGTCGGTCTCGTATGCGGGAGATCGACCTCGATCGATGTGCGGTTCGTCGGCCGGTCGCAGATACAACTGTTCGAGAACCGTGCGCGGCTGCTCGGCCAGTAGGATCCGGCCGCCTGCTGTGAGCTCGGCCGGAAGCACCTGACCCTGCCGATCGCCCACCCGAAGGATCGATTCCGTCTCCGCCGTCCACAGGAATCGCGCCTGCGACCCGACTCGGATGACGAGGTTGATCGTTTCGCCTGCCAGCGAAGCGAGCGCCTCCATATGCGGCCTGCTGAGCTCGGTGAACTCGCGGGTCCACCCCTGCCGCGCAGGCCCTACCCCCATTGCAGGCCCCGGATGGTAGATCCGCTTCTCGTCCTGCACCGCAAACCCGCGGTAGACCAGCATGGCGAGCAGACGATGCGCGGTCGACGGCGCCGTGCCGAGCTCGTCGGCGGCGTCCTTCAATCGCAGGGCGCCCACATCGCGCAGCATTTGCAGTAGGCGAAGTGCGTTGTCGACCGACTCCAAGGCGTAGGTGGGTCGCTCGATCCGACCCGGTTTCTTCTGCATAGCAGAACTCTATTGCACCACATTGCACCGCACACCGAAGGTGGAGAAATACACAACCGAAGGAGTCTCATGTCCGATCTGAAGGACGCCCGGGTACTCATTGCCGGTGGCGGCATCGGCGGCGTCGCCAATGCTCTCGCGTTGGCGCTCAAAGGCGCGGAGGTCACACTCTTCGAGCGTGCCCCCGAATTCGGTGAGGTCGGCGCCGGCCTTCAAATCGGACCGCACGGTAGCCGCATCCTCCAATCGCTCGGCGTCTACGACGAGGTGATCTCCAAGGGCGTCCTGCCCAAGAACCTCGTCTTCCGCGATGCCGTCACCTCCGAGATCCTGACCAAGGTCGATCTCGGGCGCGAGTACCAAGAGCACTACGGCGGCGTGTACTTCGTGGTTCACCGCTCCGACCTGCATTCCGTGCTCGTGGAGGCTGCTCGCAAGGCCGGCGCAGACCTGCGCGTCAATTCCTCCGTGAACGACGTGGTGACCGAGGGCGACCGGGTACGCGTCATCCTCGAGGACGGCTCCGAGCACGTCGGTGACGTCGCTCTCGGCATGGACGGCCTGCACTCGCGTCTGCGCCCGAAACTTCACGACGACAAGCCCGTCGGCTCAGGCTACGTCGCCTTCCGCGGTACTTTCCCCATGAACGAGGTTCCCCTCGAGGAAGAGATCGAGGACGTCGTCGGCTACATCGGCCCGCGCTGTCACTTCATCCAGTACCCGCTGCGGGGCGGCGAGATGCTCAATCAGGTCGCGGTCTTCCAATCACCCGCGTTCCTGCGCGGCGAAGAGAAGTGGGGAAGCCCGGACGAGCTGGCTCACGCCTACGACCACTGCCACGACTCGGTCAAGGAAGCCCTGAAGTACCTGTGGACCGACCGCTGGTGGCCGATGTTCGACCGCGACCCGGTCGACGACTGGGTCGACGGCCGCATGATCCTGCTCGGCGACGCCGCCCACCCGCCGCTGCAGTATCTGGCATCTGGCGCGGTCATGGCCCTCGAGGACGCCAGGTGCCTGGCCGACTACGCTGCTGAGGGCCTTCGCGGCGACGCACAGAACTGGCCGAAGATCCTGCGCGACGTGAACGCCGAGCGCGCACCGCGGTGCAACCGCATCCTCACTGTCGGTCGCATGTGGGGCGATCTGTGGCACCTCGACGGCGCAGGTCGTGAAGCGCGCAACGAGTTGTTCCGCACCCGCGACACGTCGAGCTACAAATACACCGACTGGCTCTGGGGTTACAGCTCCGACCACAAGGGCTGAGTCCGCGGCGTCGCCGAAAGATGGCCGATCGAGGGCAGCGCGTTGTCGTCCATGCGTCCCACTCTGGGATCTTCCCCTGGTGGAGGCGCAAGTCCTGCATCGTCTGGATGCCCTGTATCGACGCGAATAGAGTGTCGCCATGAGTACGCTGCGCGTCGCCGTTGTCGGCGGCGGGATCATCGGCGCCGCCACGGCACGCCGCCTTGCAGTGCTGGACCACGACGTCACCCTGTTCGAGAAGGAGTCGTCACTCGCAGCGCACCAGACCGGTCACAACAGCGGTGTGGTGCAAGCAGGCCTGTAATACACCCTGGGGGGCTTGAAGGCTCGCCTGTGTCGGCGCGGTGTCGATCTGCTGGAGAAATTCGTTGCGGAGAAGGGCATCCCGTACGACGACTGCGAAAAGCTCGTCGTCGCGTTGGACGAGTCCGAACTCGATCGACTCGACGCAATCGAGGCTCGTGCGACCGCCAACGGAGTCCCGGCCATCCGGCGAATCGGTGCCGACGAGATCACGGCGATCGAGCCGCACGCCGTGGGCATCTCCGCGCTGCATTCACCGCAGACCGCGATCATCGACTACGCCGCAGTCAGCCGCGCGCTCGCCGACGAGGTGACGGATGCGGGCGACTACCGCCTGCTGAAACCCGCGGCCGCCTCGAAGATTCGTGGCCTGATCCATCCGGTGCCCGACCCTCGCTACCCGTTCCTCGGGGTGCATCTGACGAAGCGTATCGACGGTGAAGTCATGTTGGGGCCCAACGCATTTCTCTCGCCCGGACGCGAGACCTACGGTGGAATCCACGGCTCGTGGCGCGACCTGCGCAATGCACCCTCCCCCGGAGCCACGTCGTCGATGGCGATCGCCGAGCATCTCGTCGACGCGGCACTCGAACGGCTGCGCTGACGTGGTTCGGACACACGGACCCGGGCAGGCAGGCATGCTGGGAGGCGGCACTGATCCCGAATACCAAGGAGCACCCGACATGGCACGCATCGCACTCTTCGGCGGACACGGCAAGGTCGCACTCCATCTCGAGCGATTGCTTGCCGACGCCGGCCACGAGACCAGTGCGTTCATCCGCAACCCCGACCACGCCGACGACGTACGAGCGGCAGGTGCCACACCGGTCGTCGCCGACGTCGAACAACTCGACATCACGGCGCTCGCCGAACTGCTGCGGGGGCACGACGCGGTGGTGTGGTCTGCAGGCGCCGGCGGCGGCGACCCCGCCCGCACGTATTCCGTGGACCGCGATGCAGCGATCGAGTCGATGACGGCCGCGCAGGAAGCGGGCGTGCGCCGGTACGTGATGGTGTCGTACTTCGGGGCTCGGCCGGATCACGGCGTACCGGAGGACAACAATTTCCATCCCTACGCCGAGGCGAAGGCCGCCGCCGATGCGCATCTGCGGGGCACCGATCTCGAATGGACGATTCTGGGGCCGAGCGCGCTGACGTTGGACCCGCCCACCGGGCAGATCGAGATCGGTGGCCAGGGCGCGAGCGACACGGGGCAGGTGTCGCGCGCCGATGTCGCTGCCGTCGTCGCTGCGGTGCTCGAACGTCCCGAGACCGCGGGTCGTACCATCGAATTCAACAACGGCGATACCCCGATCACCGAGGCGCTCGACGCGCTGCTCTGACGAGCAGTCACCGGCGTGACAATGGCCGTGGGCTCGGAATCTCGCACAGGGGATCCGAACTCACGGCCATTGTCACGCCTGTGTTACGTTCTCCACGAGTCAGACGCAACCCTGACGCAGATCATGCGTCGGAAACGCAAAGGGAATCCGGTGAGAATCCGGAGCTGTCGCGCAGCGGTGAAGGTGACCGACAGGGCACGTGCCACTGGACCGGAAACGGTCTGGGAAGGCGTCCTGTCGGAACGATCCTGAGTCCGAAAACCTGCTGGCTCGCCGAATCACAGACTCGGGCCTCGCGATTGGGCCCCTGATACGAGAGAACGAACGATGCACCCCCAGATCAGTTACCTTGCCATGCCCATTCATGCCCCCATCTCCGCGCCGGGGGTCCCTCTCACTCCTCCATCGGGAATCGAATCGACCCCGTCGGGCAGCTGAGGTGCTCGAGGTCGCGAAATCGCCGCGACCCACTCGGGTTCCGGCGATCCCGCTCCTGGTCTTCCTCGGCGTCTCCGTAGTTGCCAGCGGATTCCTGTCGCTGACCTTCGGGTCCGAGCCGGTGCCTTTCTCCGCCACGTGGGACGTCGTGCGAGCCCACTTCACCGGCGGTGTAGGTCCTGATCCGGTGTACGACACGATCATCTGGGAACTGCGAGCTCCACGTATTCTGATGGCGCTGATCGTCGGCGCCGGTCTGGCCATGGCCGGCGCCGCGATGCAGACTTTGGTGCGAAACCCCCTCGCCGATCCATATCTTCTGGGGATCTCGGCAGGTGCCGGCGTCGGGGCCACACTCGTCATCATGTTCGGCGTGCTGACCACACTCGGCGTGTGGGCCCTGTCGTTGGGCGCACTGCTCGGCGCTATGGTGGCCGGCGCCGCAGTCTTCGGCGTCTCCATGGCACAGGGCGGATTGACACCACTTCGGCTGATTCTGACCGGTGTGGTCATGGCTTCGGCGTTCTCATCCGTCTCCAGTTTTCTGGTGTTCCTCAGCGACGACCGAGATGCCGTTCGCTCGGTCCTGCATTGGACGCTCGGAAGCGTTGCGGGCTCGATGTGGAAACAGATTCTTCCTGCACTGCTTGTCGTAGTCGCGTCCGCCGTCATTCTGTTCGCGATCCACTCGTGGCTCGATGCGCTGGCGAGCGGACCGGACGTTGCCAGAGCGCTCGGCGTGCCCGTCCAGAAGCTTCGGCTCGGACTTTTCGCATTGTCGTCGATCCTGGTGGGTGTGTTGGTCTCGGTGTCCGGTGGCATCGGATTCGTCGGCCTGATCATGCCGCATCTCGCCAGGCTCCTGGTAGGTGCGCGCCACCGGGTCGTTCTCCCGGTCGCTGCGCTCGGCGGCGCGCTGTTCCTGCTGTGGATCGATATCGCAGCGCGGGTGCTGCTGAGCCCGGAGGAACTCCCCCTCGGCGTGATGACCGGCCTCGTGGGGGCGCCGGTGTTCCTCTTCCTGCTAGGACGGCGACACTACAGCTTCTCGGACGGTGACTGATGCATATCCAGATGCGAAACATCGGCTGCCGGATCGCCGGAACGGACATTCTGTCGGGCATCGACCTCGACTTTCCGGACGGCGCGATGATCGCCCTGGTGGGAATCAACGGAAGCGGCAAGTCGACGCTGCTCCGGACCCTCGCAGGCTTGCGCGCTCCGGCCGAGGGAACCATCACCATCGACGGCCAGGACCTCTATTCCCTTCCACCTCGTGCGCGGGCCAGAACGATCGCCTATGTCGGTCAGGAGGAGACACCGCCTCAGGATCTACTGCTCGGCGAGATGGTTTCCATGGGCCGCATCCCCCACCGATCTCCATGGTCTTTGGGAGAGGAATCGGACCGGGAAGTGACGCTCCGCGCGCTGGCCACCGTCGAATTGGCCCATGCAGTCGACCGCCGCTGCGATCAACTCTCCGGCGGCGAGCGACGCCGCGCGATGCTTGCCCGAGGACTCGCACAGGAATCAACCCTGTTGATCCTCGACGAACCAACCAATCACCTCGATATTCGTCATCAGATCCATCTACTCGAGACCCTGCGCGGTCTCGGCTGCACGGTGGTGGCCGCAATGCACGACCTCACACTCGCCGCGTCGCACTTCGACCGGGTCGCCGTGCTTCACGACGGCACGCTCGAAACATGCGCCGACGCGCACGATGCCCTGTCCCCGGCAACTGTCGCACGCGTCTTTTCTGTTCCTGCAACCCAACTCACCGATCCCGCGACCGGACGACAGCACCTGGTGCTCGGCTCCGATGCAGCAGGGATCCGACCACCAACGGAGAACCATGCCTGATCATCCGAAGTCCCGTTCGACGATGCGGTCGCGCACACCGGCGCCCGCATCACTCGCCGTCGGCCTCCTCGCAGCCACTGTGGCACTCGCCGGGTGTAGCAGCGGCACCGACAGCGACGTTGCCTCCCCGGACGGTCATGTCACCGTCGAGAACTGCGGACAGCAACTCACCTTCCCATCGCCCGCAACCGCGATCTACGCCAACGACAGCCAGATCCTGTTGAATCTGCTTGCACTGGAGGCAGACAACCGGATCACGGCGATCAGCGGTATCCGCAATTCACGGCTCGACCAGCTTCGCGGCATGTACGGCGCAGAGCGCATCGACGCCTTACCCATGACATCCGAGGAGTCCTTCAATCTCGAAACCATCCAGGCTCAGCGCCCCGATGTCGTGATGGCAGGACACGGCTGGGGCTTCAGCGTGGAAAAGAACATCACGCCGGAACGACTGAACGACGACTTCGACATTCCTGCGTACACAGTCACCCCGACATGCCTTCCCGGTTCGATGGAGGCGATGTCCCCGTGGGATGAGGCATACGCCGATCTGTCGAACATCGGCAGCATCGTCGGCCACGACGACATAGCCGCGGAAAAGATCGAGGAGTTGCAGCAGCGTCGCGAGGAGATGGAATCGGCCCCACGGGCAGCTACCGCACCCACCGTCATGTACGTCACCTCGGTGTCGAACGAAGGTGTGTCGAGCGCGGGGAATCCCCACTTGTTCACGTCCATCATCGACGTGACGGGGGCGCGTAACGTGTTCGACCACGTCGACGAGAAGAGTCCGAAGATGTCTTGGGAATCGGTGACCGCCGCGAACCCGGATATCATCGTCCTCACCGATACCGGAGATGGCTCCGGCGCATTCGAAGCGAAGTTGGCTCTACTCACCGAGAATCCCGCAACTCGCTCGATGGATGCCGTGACGCAAGGCCGAATTCTCAACCTTCCCACCGACATGGGACGCAGCGGCGCTCTGATGATGGACTCGGCAGAACAACTTCGGCAAGCGCTCGAAGAGGTGGAGTTGTTGCCGCAGAGCGAGATCGAACCACGGATGGATCTGGGCTCACTGAGATGACCGACCGAAGGCGGCGTGCGATGACGGACATTTCACTCACGAACGCGGAAGCTGTACTCACCGAACTGATGAGTGCACTGCCGGTGAGTGAGCACGCTCCCCTGGTACTCGACACGGGTTCGCACGAGATCCCCGGCTCCGCGATCCTCGATCCGGAATGGATCGGTAACGAGTTGCACTTGCGCGCCGCGCGGTGGGAGGTCGACGACCCACTGATCCTGGGGACCGTGCTGTGGCGGGCGATCAGCAACTCGGTGGTGCTGCCGACGATCGCGAGCCTGTTCGTGACGGGCACGGGATTGAGCCCCGCGCTGCAGGACGTGGTACTGCATCGCCGCGCACTGACCGGTCGCGACATCGACTTCACCCCCCGCGGTGAGACCTCGACACTGGACGGAACTTTCTCGCCGAACAGAAAGATGTACGGACGCTTGGTCGGCGCACGGTCCACTCGTGTCCTCACCACATCGGCCGAGTCTGCGCTCACCGAAGCCCTGGGGTCGGGAATCGAATACATGGCGTCCCTCTGTGGGAAGGGTGAGCGGCGACTGTGGGCCGTGGCGGTGGACTCCATCGCCACGCGGTTCCTGTGGGCCGGTGCCGCCACCGGACGGGTGGACGAAGCGATGGACGCTGCGCGCGCGACGGTGCTGCGAATCTCGGAACAACTCCCGGGACCTCGGTTGCCGGACCCGCGATTCCAGTCCGTTGTGTCCGACGTCCAGGAACCGCCGTGCACCTTCGTGCACAGGGTGTCGTGCTGCCTCTTGTACAACGGGCCGCACGGAGTGAAGTGCTCGACATGCCCTCGTCAACACCCCGACGTTCGGCACGAACGGCTGGTGGAACGCGTCCGACGACAGAACCGGTAGTAACGCGATACAGGCACAGAATGGCCGAATGTCGCCTTCATCCAATCCAACTGAACGAAGGTGACATTCGGCCATAGTGCAGCGGGGATCAGGCCTGCGGTGCAAGCACCTCGACGCGCACCGGGGAGGTGTCGGAGGCGGCCGCGATGGCCTCCTCGAACTGCCGGTGATCGACCTGGGATCCGAGCATCAGCGCGAGCCGGGCGAGGAAGCCTTCGCGATCGTCCTCGGCGACCTGGTCGAGTGCGGTGGACAGGCCCAGCCACACGTTCTCACGACGCTGCTCGTCCTCGGTGACGTGCTCGGCCGGACGCGCGGGCAGCGCGTCACCGGCCGGTGCGGCACCGGACCGCAGTGCGCCCGCGACACCGGACAACTGCGCGACCGGCACGCGGCACAGCAGCAGACCGTCGGGACGGATGACGAATGCTTCGCCGGGGGTCGCGCCGAGCGCATCCGCCAGGTCGGCAGCGTCGAGGACGGTGACGCCGTCGGCGGCAGCACTGTCGACGGCGAGTGCGCGCACGCTCTCGGGCGACAGAGCGGTGCCGAGTTCAGTGGCCGCGGTCGCGAGCGCGACGCTGCCCGCCTCGTCGAGTCCGACGCCGAGCACTGCGAAACCGGTGCCACGCGCGACGTTGAGCGAGGTGTCGACACCCTCGATGCGAATCTTGCGGTCCTCGACCGGGTCGCCCGGAAGCACCCCTTCGGCACCGGCCGCAACCGACCACGTGAGCGGCGAGAGCCGAGCGTGGGTGGCGCTGGACTGGCGCGGGTTGATCAGATGACCGAACTCGGGGCGGCCCACCGCGAGCGCGAGTACCGCGTCGCGGGTGGTGCGGTAGCCGTGGCTGCCGGGGCTCATGATGAGCGTCGACTTGCCTGCGTTGGCGACGTTCTGCTGCCACGCGTTGTGACGTTCGAAGGAGTACGCCTGCAACAGAGCCGTGTCGGCGTTGCCGTTGATCACGGCCGCGAGCTGCCACGCGAGGGTCTCGGCGTCTTCCATGCCGGAGTTCAGGCCGCGCACACCGAAGATCGGGACGAGGTGTGCTGCGTCGCCGGCGAACAGGAGTCGTCCGTGCGTGAACTCGTCGAGTGCGAGTGCGCGGGCGCTGTAGAAGCCCTTCCACTCGAGGGTCCACGGCAGGTCGTTCTGCAGCCAGTCGAGGTGCTTGGCGATGCGGGCCCGGATGGCGTCTTCCTGGGTCTCGATCTCGGCGTCCTCGGACGGGTCGAGCTGGTAGTCGATGCGCCAGATGTCGCCGGGCTGCTTGTGCATGATGATCGTCGAGCCGGGGTTGCTCGGCGGGTCGAACCACACCATCCGCTCTGCGGGCAGATCCGACTCCCAGTGGATGTCGGCGATGACGTAGCGACCCTCGTAGCTGGTGCCCTGCAGGCGCAGGCCGGCGAGTTCACGCATGCGGCTGCGGCCGCCGTCCGCGGCGACGACGTACTGCGCGCGCAGGTGGCGCTTGCCCTCGGCGGTGTCGATCTCGAGGGTGACCTCGTCGTCCCCGCGCAGGATGCCTGCGATGGAGGCCTGCCAGTACAGGGTGATGAGCGGGTTCTGCTCGAGGGTGTCGACCATGATCTGCTCGAACTCCGACTGGGAGACGTTGATCATGGGCGGGCGCACGTCGAAGTCGCGCAGCGGCATCTGGAAGTGCAGGACCTGCTCGTCGCGGTAGTAGCTGCGGCCACCGACCCACGGAAGCACGATCTTCTCGAGTTCCGTGCCGAATCCGAGGCGACCGGCGGCTTCGAGGCTGTGTCGGGAGATGCAGATCGCGCGGCTACCGAAGGACACCTGGTCGGCGGCTTCGATGACGGTGACGGGGATGCCGCGCTGCGCGAGTCCGAGTGCGGTGGCCATGCCGACCGGTCCGGCACCCACGACGACGACGGGCAACGTCTCGTCGGACGGCGTCATCGACTCGAACGTCGACGCGGGGTACTTGGGAGGCTGATAGTAGGTCGACATGGGTCAGACACCTTCCTGCGAGGGGGACTGTGCCTGCTCGGTGCCGGTGCCTGCGGAGGGCACACGCAGGAGCAGGATGCTCATGAGGCTGATCAGGGCGATCAGCACGAAGTAGCCGGTGATGGACATGGAGGTGCCGGTCGCGGCGAACAGCGAGGTCGCGACCATGGGCGCGAGGCCACCGCCGAGGATCGCACCGACCTGGTAGCCGAGGGATGCACCGCTGTAGCGGATCTTGGCGGGGAACAGCTCGGCGAACAGCGCGGACTGCGGGCCGGCACAGCAGCCGAGGGTGAAGCCGAGGGCGATCATGGACAGGGCCATCACCGGCAGGATGGCGGTGTCCATCAGCGGGAAGAACAGGGCAGCGGCGACGACGAGCGCAGCGGACGCCTTGATGTAGATCGTGCGGCGGCCGACGAGGTCGGAACGCCAAGCGCTGTAGGCCATGCCTGCCATCCAGAACGGGCAGGACGCAATGAGCAGGGCCAGCATCGCGGTCTTGCTGTAGCCGAGTTCGGTTTCGCCGTACTTGAGCACGTAGACCATGTAGGCGTACGCGATGCCGTTGGTGGCGATGAACGTGCCCCCGGCCAGGAGCACGGTCTTCCAGTGCTGGGTGAGCACCTCGAGGATCGGCATCTTCTCATCGACATCCGCCGGGGCTTCCTTGGACGCCTTGAATTCTGCGCTCTCCTCGAGCCCGAGACGGATCCACATGGCAACGAAGACGAGGACGGCCGACATGAGGAACGGCACGCGCCAGCCCCACGAATTGAAGGCCTCTTCGCTCAGGAACGCGGTCAGCGGAAGGTAGACGAGGTTCGCGATCAGCACACCTGCGGGCACACCCAGCTGAGGCGCCGCGCCGTAGAGGCCGCGTTTGCCCGCGGGTGCGTTCTCGGTCGCGACGAGCACTGCGCCACCCCATTCACCGCCCACGCCGAGGCCTTGGATGAAGCGCAGAGTCACGAGGAGGATCGGGGCGGCCACGCCGATGGCGTCGTAGTTCGGCAGCAGGCCGATGGCCACCGTCGCGAAGCCCATCAGGAGCAGCGACGTGACGAGCATCGACTTGCGGCCGATCTTGTCACCGAAGTGACCCATGACCACGCCGCCGATGGGGCGGGCGATGAAGCCGACCGCGAGCGTCGCGAACGCCGCGAGGGTGCCGGCGACATCCGATGAACCCGGGAAGAACTGAGGTCCTAGGACCAGCGCCGCTGCGGTGCCGTAGATGAAGAAGTCGTACCACTCGATGGCGGTGCCGACGAAGCTGCCGAGCGCGGCTTTGCGCGCCGCTTTGGTCGACGTCTGGGGCGTCGAGTCAAGAACGGTCATGAGTACGGGTGCCCTTCGGCGAGGTGAACTGGAGTGCGTCCGGTTAACGAGCGTTCGGACGCGATACAAGCATCATGAGGGCGGTCACAATCATTTGAAAAGCGGATAAAGTCGGGGAACTATCCCCGAAAAACCGTTATTAGCGCATTATCCCAGCTCATGAGGCACTTTCCCCTTACGGGCTGTGACCACGAAGTGAACAAACGTTTGCGCCACCCGACTGGGCAGCGCATCTTTTCGCCACGCGAGCACGACGTCGACGGGATCCGGTTTCGGCTCAGCGAACGGTCGCACCGCGATCGGCAGGCCCTCGTAGGTCACGTCGAGGGAGGGACGCTGAAGCAACAGCGACCACCCCAGCCCCCGACCGACGAAAGCGCGGCACGTCTCGTAGTTCTGGGTCCGGTACGCGACCACCGGCGAGAATCCGGCCTCGGCGCACACTCTCACCGCGTGACCCGAACTCGGCGGCGCGTCGAGCATCACCATGGGTTCGTGGGCGAGATCCGTCAACTGCACCGGCGACCCCGTCAACGCCGCCGGGTGGTCTGCGGGCAGCAGCAACATCGGTTCCCTGGATTCGAGGACGACGGACTCCAGCCCGGGCTCGAGGTCGAGGTCGTACAGGAATGCGACGTCGAGGTCGCGCGAGTCGAGCTGCGCCCGCAACCGGTTCTGTGTGTCTTCCCGGAAGTCGACGCGCGCCCTCGGGTGTGCCTCGGTGAATCCGGTGATCAACGACGGCAGCAGGGTGGGTCCGAGTGACGGGTAGCAACCCACTGCGACGGGGCCGGCGACGGAGCCCGCCTCGGAGTGGGCGTCGCTCTCGAGTTCCGCAGCGAAATGCAACACCATCTTCGCCCGCTCGAGGACGGCATGCCCCGTGGGTGTCAGCCGCACCCCACGGGCCCGCTGTCGTACGAACAGCTTGACGTCGAGTATCCGCTCGAGGTCGGTGATGGCGGCGGACAGCGCCGAGTGGGACATGCGCAGTGCGTCTGCCGCAGCAGTGATGGTCCCCCAGTCTGCGACGGCAACGAACGCCGCCAATTGACGGATCGTGTACGCGGGCACATCGTCGGATCTGGCCATGCGCTTACGGTAGATCGACTACGTCACGACGCGATCGGCAATGTCGGATCGCACCATCGACGGCACCCTCGCGGCGAACTTCTTCAGATACGCAAGGATCCATTCACGCTGAGAGGCGAGGAACGGGAAATCCGAGCCCACCATGTGTCGGACAGCGAGCATCGGCAATGGTGCGTCGAGCGCCCGGAACGCACTGTTCCGCAGGCCGGAGACGGTGCAGCCCGGGTAGAACTGGCCGAGCATCAACCCACCGAGCACAAAATCCGACTTGCGCTCGTTCTGCACGAGTTCGATCACGTCGTAGTCGGTGACGTCGGGGAACACCGCAACGACCGACTCGAGCGCCGCATCCGGTCCCGAGGCAGGCGACAGCTGGGGAAAGAGTTCGGCGAGGTCGTCGGCGACGTCGCGCATGCGCTGCGCGTCGACCGCGCCCCGCACGAACACCGCATAGAACAGACCCCGTCCGATCGACGGCGCAGCGAACGGGCAGACCGGGCCGCTGCGCCCGAGGTCGTCGTGTGGGCTGCACAGAAAGTCGACTGCCCAGCGACGCAACTCCCCGGTGCGGGGATGCTCGTCGTCCCGGACGTCGTCGAAGACGCTCACCGGCACGATGCCGGATCGGCGGCCGCGGAGAACACTGGTCTGGTCGGTCATCACTGGCCTTTCCGGAGGTGGTCCATCAGGACCGGGGTGATCTGATCGAGTGCTCGACGACCGGTCATGTCCCGGTGTGTGACGTCGAGGCGGTACGCCCGGATGGGCCCGTCGATGTGTGGGCGCCAGACCCGGGCCGGGTCCGGCATCCGGGCGGCGACGGCGTCGGCCGATTCGAAGAAGACCAGGTCGGTGACGGGTCGTGCGGTCGGCCGGTGTTCGGTGGCGAGGCCGACCGTCCGGCCGAAGGCGCGACGCAGGAGGTCCCGGTGCTGCGCCGAGGAATCAGGTGCCGCTGCCCCGACTTCGACGGCGATGACCTCTGCGGCGATGACCTCCGCGTCGGGTGTCTCGCCCTGTAGGTGAGTGTCGAGCATCGTGAGTGTCGCGACGAGTTCCCCGGCCGCGGTGAGCTGGGCCGCGATCTCGTGGGCGATCTGCCCGCCCACCGAGTAGCCGAGCAGGTGGTACGGACCGTGTGGTTGCGTCGACCGGATGCTCTCGACGTGCGCCGCGGCGAGTTCCGCGAGGGTATCGATGTCCCGATCCGGATCGGTCAGCAGCGGCGACTGCAGTCCGTACACGGGCCGGTCGTCGATACGACGTGCGAGTCCGCGGAAGCACCATGCCAGACCTGCCGCGGGGTGGACGCAGAACAGTGGATTCTCGGAACCGTTCTCGCGCAACGGGATCACCGCGTCGAACGACTCGTCGCCGAGCGGCGTGTCGAGCAGGCGCCGAGCCAGCGAGCCCGGGGTGGGATGGGTGAAGATCCACTGCACCGGAACGGGACGGCCGAGGGACTCCGACAGCGCAGCGACCACGGCCGTCGCGCCGAGCGAGGTCCCTCCGAGAGTGAAGTAGTCGTCGTCGAGCCCCACCTGTGGTGTGTCGAGGGTTCCGGCGAACGCGGAGATCACCGCCGTCTCCGTCGTGTCGCGCGGCGCCCGGTAGGGCGGGCGTCCTTCGCTGAGGTCGGGGACAGGAAGTGCCGCCCGGTCGAGCTTGCCGTTGGGGGTGACGGGAAGTGCGTCGAGCACGGTGAGGGTCGCGGGAACCATGTGCGGGGCGAGACACGCTTGGGCGTGGGCACGCACCGCATCGGTGCACAGAACGACGCCGGGAGTCGGAACGACATAACTGTCGAGCCGGTCACCGCGCACGGTGACCACCGCGCGAGCCACGCCGGGGGTATCGAGCAGCACCGACTCGATCTCGCCGGGCTCGATGCGGAATCCGCGGACCTTGACCTGCAGGTCGCTGCGGCCGACGTAGTCGAGGGTGAGTGTGCCGTCGGCGGCGCGCCGCCACCGTACGACATCGCCGGTGCGATACATCCGCTCCCCCGGCTTCCCGGACGGATCAGCGACGAACCGGGATGCGGTGCCCGCGCGCCGGTTCCGGTAGCCGCGGGCCACGGCGGGTCCGCTCACATACAGTTCCCCCACCACTCCGACGGGGACAGGACGGAGCCGGTGATCGAGGACGAGTTCGGTGAGTCCGCGAATGGGCCCGCCCAGTCCGACGGGACCACCCGCGACCAGCGGTGCGCCGGCGTTGGTCTGAACGGTGCATTCGGCGGGCCCATAGGTGTTGACCATCTCGCGGCCGGGTGCCCACTGCGCCACGAGTTCGGGCGGGCAGGCTTCACCTCCGACGACGACGGTGCGCAGGTGTCCGAGCCCGACCGGGTCGACCGTCGCGAGCACCGACGGTGTCAGTGCGATGTGTGTGACCCGCTCTCGGTCCAGAAGATCGGCGAGTTCTGCGCCGCCGTAGACCGTGGGCGGGGCGATGATCAGGCAGGCGCCCGCACCGAAGGCCCACAGCTGCTCGAGGATCGCGGCGTCGAAACTCGGTGACGCGAAATGCAGCACCCTCGATCGTGATCCGAGCACGAACCGTGTGCGTTGTTCCTCGACGAATCCTGCGAGTCCGGTGTGTGTGACCACGACCCCCTTGGGAGTCCCCGTCGATCCCGAGGTGTAGACGGCGTAGGCCGCGTGGTGGGGGCGCAGCGGTGCGCGTCGATCGGTGTTGCTGATCGCGTGGTCCGAATGGGATGCAATCAGGGCCCTTTCGGCCTGATCATCGAGTACGACCCATCTCTGCGACGGCAGATCTGCGTGCACTTCTCCGACAGTGATGCCGAGGGCAACCTCGGAATCCTCGATCATGTGGGCAATCCGCGCGGACGGGTACTTCGGGTCGACCGCAACGAACGCCGCGCCGGTCTTCGCGACGGCCCACAGTGCCAGAACCGACTCGACCGAGCGGGTCAACGCGACCGCAATCACGGTTTCAGGGCCGCCGCCGAGTTCGATGAGCCGGCGCGCCAGCCGATTCGAGCGAGAGTCGAGTTCGCGGTAGGTGATTCTCTCGCTGCCACACACCGCTGCAACGGCGTCGCCACCGATCGTCGCACCACGCGCCAGCAGTCGTGGCAAGGTGACCGCGGGTTCCGTCGGCCGACCGGGCACCGGGACAAGCGCGGCGCGTTCGGCCGAGCCGAGGATGTCGATATCGCCGACTTCGCGGTCGGGTCGGGTGACGACTGCCTCGAGCACGCGCGTGAATGCCTCGGCGAATCCGTGGACTGTCGTCTCGTCGAAAATGTCGGTGGCGTAACCGAACTCGGCGATCACGGCGTTGCCGTCCCGAGATTCCTCCACGGCAAGATAGAGGTCGCATTTGGCGACCGGCGGTGCCGCGTCGACGGTGTCCACCGTGAGGCCGGGCAGTTGAACGCGGACCGGCGCGATGTTGCGGAATTCGAGCAACGCCTGGAACAGCGGGGCGTGTGACGTCGACCGTGGCGGATCGAGAGCCTGCACGACCTGGTCGAACGGCACGTCAGCGTGGTCGAAGGCGTCCAGGTCGCGGTCGCGGGTGCGGTCGAGGAGTTCACCGAACGACGCGGACTCATCGATGTCGGAGCGAAGTACGACGGTGTTGACGAACATGCCGACCACGTCGTCGAGTTCGGCGGCCCCGCGGCCGGCCACAGGAGTGCCGATCGCCAGTGTCGTGGCCCCGGTGAGCCGTTCGAGCAGGATGGCGAACGCCGCGTGCATCACCATGAAGACGGTTGCATCGTGCCGGCGGGCCAGGGTCGCTGCCCCCGAGGTCAGCTCGGCCGGGATCTCGAACGGCACGGCGGCGCCGTGGTGGGTGCGCCTCGCGGGCCGGGGCCGGTCGACGGGCAGGTCGAGGAGTTCGGGGACGCCGTCGAGCGTCGACCGCCAGAAGTCGATCTGCTGCGACAGTGGGGATTGCGGGTCGGTGGCGTCGCCGAGTCGGCCGAGATGCCACAGCGCGTGGTCGGTGTAGCGCGCAGGCAGCGCAGCCCATTCGGGTTCCTTCCCCTCCAGCCGGGAGGTGTAGGCGAGCATCGTGTCGCGGGCGAGGGGCAGCGTCGACGCGCCGTCGGCCGCGATGTGGTGCACGACCACCACGACGACGTGGTCGATCGGCCCGACCCGCAGCAACGCGGTGCGGACCGGGACCTCGCGGCTCACGTCGAATCCCGCGGAGGCAAGCTCACGCAACGCAGCGAGCAGGCCGTCTTCTCCGCGTACGGCCACGGGCGTGAAATCGAACTCCGCGTCGTCGAGTACCTCCTGGTAGGGGCCGGACTCGGACGACGGGTAGCGGGTACGCAGCGGTTCGTGTCGCGCGACGACGTCCGCGAAGGCAGCGCCGAGCACGTCGAGATCGAGGCCACCGGTGACGCGCAACGCGAGCGGCACGTTGTATGCGGGCGAGGCGACGTCGACCTGGTTGACGATCCACATGCGCCGCTGGGCGGGGGCAAGGGGAATCCGGTCGGGTCGAGGCCCGAGAGGGGCATACGCCGCTGCCGGTGCAGCGCTGCATGCTCGGGTGGCGAGATCCGCGACGACCGGCGCCTCGAACAGGTCGCGGACGCCGAACCCGACACCGAGCGCGGCGTTCACTCGGGCGACCGCGCGGGTTGCGCTCAGAGAGTTGCCACCGAGATCGAAGAAGTGATCATTGCGACCCACCCGCTCGAGTCCGAGGACCTCGGCGAACACCTCCGTGACAGCCTGTTCGGCGCTGCCGACCGGGGCGACGAACATGGTGGTGCGGGTACCGAAGACGGGTTCCGGCAGAGCAGTTCGGTCGAGTTTCCCGACAGGCGTGACCGGCAGCTCACCGAGGACGACGATCGCGGCAGGCACCAGATGGGCGGGCACACAGCCGCGCAGATAGGCGGTGAGTTCGCGGGTGACGGGCTCGTCCTGCACGGGCACGACGTACGAGACGGGAACGACATCGCCTGCCGGATCGGTACGCCCGACCGTCACAGCCGAAGCAACGAGCCGGTGGCGGACCAGCGCTGCGTCGATCTCGCCGAGTTCGACCCGGATGCCACGGATCTTGATCTGGAAATCGGAGCGGCCCACGTAGTCGAGAACAAGACTGTCGGCGGGCAGGCGCCGCCAGCGCACCACGTCGCCGGTCCGGTACATACGTGTGCCGTCGGGGGCCGCGACGAAACGTGTCGCGGTGAGGACCTCGCGGTTGCGGTAGCCGCGCGCCAGCGCCGGACCCGCTACGTACAGTTCCCCGGCCACACCGACGGGGACCGGCCGTAGCCGGTCGTCGAGGACGGTTTCGGTGAGTCCGCGGACCGGTCCGCCGACCGCCACGGGTTCACCGGCAGTGAGCGTCGCGGCGTTCGACATGATCGTCGATTCCGTCGGCCCGTAACCGTTGATCATCGTACGACCGGGGGCCAGGCGCTCGACGAGTTCGTCCGGGCAGGCCTCCCCCGCCACCGCGAGCGTGTGCAGGGAGTGCGGGAGCCGCGGCACCGTGGACAACACGGTGGGAGTGAGGACGGCGTGGGTGACGTGGTCGCGGTGGAGAATGTCGGCGAGTTCGTCGCCGCCCATCACGGTGGGCGGCACCACGACCAGCCGCGCAGCGCTTCCCGCCGCCCACAGGATCTCGAATACGGAGGCGTCGAAGCTCGGTGAGGCACAGTGCAGCACACGGGCATCAGGGTGCCCGCCGAAGCGGTCGCGTTGCTCGGTGATCAGATTCGCGATGCCGCGGTGGGTGACGGTGACACCCTTGGGAAGGCCGGTCGATCCGGATGTGTAGATCAGGTATGCGGCCCGGTCGGGATGCACGGCCGCGGGTGCGCACGCAATGAGTTCTGTGGTGGGCAGTCCGTCCCTGAGCTCGAGCCACCGGACCCAGTCGGGCAGCGTCGCGCGGCATTTCGGCGTGGTGATCCCTACCGCCACAGCCGAATCGGCGAGCATGTGCTCGATCCGTTCGACGGGATAGGAGGGGTCGACGGGAACGAAGGCCGCGCCGCTCTTGACGACCGACCACAGCGCGACCACCGAGTCGATCGACCGCGCGATCGCGACGGCCACGACCGTCTCCGGCCCGGCCCCCGACACTCGGAGCGCGTGGGCGATCCGGTCGGTGACCGCGTCGAGTTCGACGTAGGTGACGGTGCGGCCCTCATACTGCACCGCGACACCCTGCGGATTCGCAGCAACCGCGGCGGCGAGTACCTCCGGCATCGTCATGCCGGTCTCCCCCTCCGCGCCGCGGACAGCGGCGGGCACATCGATCGCCCCGATACCCGTCAACGGTGTGTCCGACGACGCCCATGCGAACGCGTCGACGAGCTCGACGAGCCGCGCATGGTGCCGGTGCACCTCGTCGTCGGTGTACCGGCCGGGATTGGCGCGGATCTCGACGATCGTCCGCGGCGGGTGGCCGGACCGGTAGATATTGATCATGATGTCCGGGACCGGCCCCGAGGTGAGGATGTGGAAATCGGCCGAGCATGCCCCGAACCGCCATTCCCGGTCGAACAACATCACATTGACCACGGGCGACGAGACCCGTCGGTCGGCGGCGCCCGCACCCAGTTCACGCAGGATGTCCTCGACATTGCCTCGTTGGTGCCGCAGCGCACCGGTGAGTTCGAGCCGGACCCGGTCGACGAGCGTGCCCACGGTGTCGTCGGTGCGCACCGCCACGAGCAGTGGGACGACGTTGGCGAGCATGCCTCCGGACCGTCGCAGCACCGCGGTGGTGCGCGCAGAGACGGGGATGTCGACGAGCACTTCCTGCCGTCCGGTGGTGTGCGCGAGGTGGCATGCGAATGCGGCGACGACCCGTGCCGCCGCGTCGGCTCCGGACGCGTCCAGCCGGGCTGCGGTCTCCTCGGTGAGCGCGGCGCGGGCCACCAGACTGCGGACCGACGGCGGTGCGATCTTGTCGGTGAGTGTGACTGCGGCCGAACGTGAATGCAGCCGTTCTGCCCAGTAGTCGCGATCGTGTCGGTACCTGCGAGAGACGCGGTAGTCGTGGTCGATCTGCTGCAGGGCGCGCAGGTCGGCGGCGCGATTCGGCTGTGGTTCCCGATTCTCGAACTCAGCGGTGTACAGCTCGGCGACCCGGTCGACCATCGTCGCGGCACCGTGCCCGTCGAGGGCGATGTGGTGGATGCGCGTGTACCAGAAATACCGGTCGTCGCCGACCTGCAGCAGCGCGGCCTCGGTGAGCGGATCGTCGGTGAGATCGATGCCTGCGATGTGGTTGTGGTCCATCCACTCGTGTGCTGCCGCCGCCGGGTCCGGCTCCGCACGAAAATCGTGCACGCCCAGTTCCACATCGGGAGGCGGCGCGACCACCTGGTGAGGTTCGCCGTCGATGTCGACGAGCCGCAGGAACACCGACTGGAATTCGTGTGCGGCGACGAGCGAGACCCGTCGGAACAGGTCGACATCGAGACGGCCACGGATGTCGACGTACTGCGCGATGCAGATAGGCACATCCGGTGCGAGCTGCTGAGCGAACCACAACCCACGCTGCGCGGGAGACAGCGGAAACGGTTCGTGGACAACAACAGTGGCGATGGCCATGTAATCACACCCGGGGTAGCGGCGGAGGTGGCGTCCGTTCGATCCGGACGGCCGGAGAACCGGCTCCACTACTGTCCCGCGGGCATGACCTCGCAGATACGCACCCTAGGTGTGGACCCTCACCACCTAGTCTTGCTCGGAGACGGGCTCCTCGGCTTCGCCCTCGTCATCGCTCTCGCCTCCGCGGTGCCGCGCATCGGACACCTTCGCAAGGCTTCTGCCGAGAACACCGCTCACCGACTTGAGCGGGCTGTCGATCGAATCGAGCGCGTCGGCGCTCTCGGGATCCTCGTCGACGAGCCATCCTGCAGCGTCGGCTCGACATGCCGAGCGGAAGTCCTCGAGGTCCTGCCGCAATCGTGCAAGCGTGCGCATGGTGCGCGGCGAGGACAGGCGTTTGACGACCTCGAGCGGGGTGTCTTCGGCGAGCCGGGCGAGTGCGCGGCGTCCACGGCGGAGCAGTTCGCCGTCCTGCTCGAAGTGCTCGGCGAGCAGGGTGCGTGAAGCGCTGAGGACTTCGCTCAGTTCGTCCGGCTCAGCGGTGCGGGCGCGTTCGATGCGCAGCCGCTGCCACATGGTCGCGGCGTCCTCGACGAGCACGAGCAGCTGCAGTGTCTCCCCGAACCGGCCCTCGTCGGCCATGGTGAGCAGCAGCGCGACATGCGCCGACACGGTGATCTCGGGCTCGACCGGGCCCAGGAGTTCGAAGGCATACGCGCGTAGCCGCTGGACCACCACGGAGAGCAGCGGACCGAGTTCCGCGATCGGCGTCCACTCCTGATCGGGGAGCGTTCCGCGGTGATCGACGATCGCGATCGCTCGCGTCAGCGTGTTGTGGTGGGCGACGACGTCGCCGAGATCGGGAGCGCCGGCTGCGGCCAGGATCTTCTCGACGGTGTCGGGCTCGGCGTCGTCACCCCGGAGCCGCACGATCGCAGCTTCGACCGATCCGACGGCACCGGCCAGGGCACGTACGATCGCATCCGCGGGGAGCGCGCCGGAAACGTCGGGATTCGGCAGGTCGTTCATGTCCACCATCGTCCTACGAGGCACCCCGGATGCACCACCCGGCCACACCACTCACAACCGGGGACGGTCCTGACCGGACGGGACGCGGACCCATGCGCTCTCGAGCAGCGAGACGACCTCGGCTTCGTGACGTGCACGGTAGGCGCTGAGGATGCGGCGCGGGCGAGTCTCACCGTCGAGTCCGATGGCCGTTGCGAACGCGGCGGCGATGCTCTCCTCGGGCACGACCTCCGGTGTCGTGTAGCCGATGAGCGCGAGCGCCTTGCGGAGCGGATCGGCATTCGCGGCAAACGTACGCAGCGGCAGCACGTCGAAACGGCCATCCGACCGAAATTCGAAGAACAGCTCGCCGTACTCGTCGATACCGATCTCGTCCAGGAAACGGCGCACGGACCCGAGCTGCGGAATCGGCCCTGTCCACCGCAACGCCTGTGGTCCGAGCCTCGACTTCAATACCGTCTCGGCACCGGGCTCGCACCCGACGATGCCCGCAACTGCGGACGGAATCGGGAATTCGGCGCCGCGCATATGGTCGCGCGTGACGGGAATCCGCAGGCGCCAGCGCTCGTCGAGCCGGTACAGACGCTTGGTGCGTTCCGGGGGCACCGCGGGAACATGAGTGCGGCGCCGACGGCGAACACAGTCGGCAACGACTTCGAAATCCCCGCTCGCCGCGAACACCCGGGCAGAGGCATCGGAGATCGAGAACTTCTGGACCAGCGCTTCGGCCACCTTGTCGAGCTCGATCGAGCCCGGCGCTCCGTCCGGTCCGGCAGCGCCGTCGACGAGGCGCGCGATGCGCGTCCCGACGGCCGTGACCAGGTCGGTCTCCCATTCGAGCAGGCCCCACAGACCGTCGTCCTCGGTGACGGTGAACCGCTCGTCGTCCCCGAGTTCTTCGACGACGCTGTGGATGTCGAGATTCGCGTCCATGCGCGCAACGAGCGTTTCGACGGAGAGCGGGTCGCCGACCACCTCGAGGATCTGTGCGGCGTGACCCGCCACGGTGGCCTGGGGCGTGAGAATCCAGCCTTCGAGCATGCTGGTTCCGCAGTAGTTCATCCACGCTTCGAGTTCGCCGGCGGGCAGGTCCCATATGGCCGCTACCCCGGCGGGTTGCACCACTCCGTTGGCGGATTCGAATTCGCCGAGCAGCGCGCGGGTCTGTTTCTCCGCCTCGGCGAGGTCGGGCACGGCGATCCAGCCGTCGGCGACGGTGCACCGGTCGTCGAGGCGGTCGAGGACCTTCCACAGCGGTGCGTCGAGTCCTGGCACGACCTGCGCGAGCACCGGACGATCGCGCAGGATCCGGTCGAACGCGGCGACGGGTCGTACGTCGGTGCGCAGTGCCGCCAGGAAGTCCCCCACCGCGGTGCCGAACGGGAACGTCGACGGTGCGGGCGAATCGGCGCCGGAATCGTCGTGGATGCGGTGCCGCAGGACGTTGCGCTCGGCCGCGGGCAACGACGCAACGTAGTCGGCGAGTTCGGTCACCGGATCGACCGGTGCACTCACCGGAAGATCGCGAGCAGCGACCGCACCGAGGCGCGCGACGGCCTCCTGGATCTCCTCGGGAGCACCCGTATCGAGGTCGATGCTGAGCAACGGGCGATCCCGTTCGTCGCACAGCATCCGCCATCGCGCGAGGGCGGCGAGGTCGTCGACGAGAAGCGCCAGCGCCGGGACGGACGCGGCCGACGCTTCCGGCCGGAGCGTGGCCGGGTCGCGCAGCACCGTGAGTATGAG
This sequence comes from Rhodococcus sp. NPDC060086, assembly GCF_042730275.1. Classification (NCBI taxonomy): domain Bacteria; kingdom Bacillati; phylum Actinomycetota; class Actinomycetes; order Mycobacteriales; family Nocardiaceae; genus Rhodococcus; species Rhodococcus sp. NPDC060086. The sequence continues at coordinate 174,414 of NZ_JBHWWZ010000002.1, read as the reverse complement.
AGCCGCGCAGACGATTTCGTGCACCTCGCCGCTTCCGGCACCGCGCACATCGAACAGGTCGGCGGGGCTGCGGCTGAACAACTCCGCGGTGGTGGGGGCATGGGGCAGGCGCGCGACGAGCGTCGCGGCCGACACTCCCAGGTCGAGGGCGTCGACGGCGACTTCCACGGTACGGATGAGTCCGTCCGCGAACCGCAGTTCGGGGTGGTCGGTGACGTAGATCCGGGACAGTTCCGCGCACAGTTCGGGGATCTCGGTGTCGGCGCCGGTCTCTACCGGTGACTGCACTTCCCACCAGTTCGGTGTCGGCGCGAGCGCATTCAATGCTGCGGCGCGTGCTGACCCGTAGCGATCGAGCCACGGCATCAGCTCGAGCCAGGTTCGGCCGTCGAGTTCGTCGACCGAAAGCGCACGTGACCACAGCGACACGAACCGATGCTCCTCTTCGACGTCCGGCGGGAACCGTCATGGGTCCCTCCGTGCAGAACGCCCGTGCGGGCGCCCGACCGCCCAGCATACCGACCGGAACCGCGCACGCAGCGTAAGGCGATCCTGCTGCTCGGCGCCGCCGGACGGCGACGTCGACGTCAGGTGACCGCCGCGTCGTGAGGGGCTTCGTCTCCCGCTTCTTCTCCTCCTTCCGGCCTCAGACGCAACAGCACGAGTCCCGCGACCGATGCGACGATGAGTGAGCCCACTGCCCCGTTCACGTGCAAGGCGGATACCGCGATCCCGGATCCGGTCAGTCCTGCCAGCAGCGCACACCACAGCAGCGCTTTCCCGACGAACGCTCCCATTTCTCAAATACCTTCCGGCAAGTCCCCATCCACGACGCAACGATAGTGTCACCTGTCACAAAACCGGCAACACCCGGGCGGTGTGTCCTGAATTGGTGTACCTCTCGCGGCGAGAGGATACTCGGCACAACGTGGCGCGAGGAATGAGAGGCACGACGTGGATGCACGATCGACCGGACACGATGTGATCCTGCGGGATGTCACCCTGCGCGACGGACTGCAGCTCACCGGGAAACTGCTCCCGACGCAGCGCAAGGTGGAGATCGTGCGCGCCCTCCTCGCCGCGGGGATACCCGAACTCGAGATCGGGTCGCTGGCGCGCGCCGACCTCGTGCCGCCGATGGCGAACACCCTCGAGCTGGTGTCGGCCCTCACCGAGGAAGAACTCGACCGCTGCTGGATCTGGGTGGCCACCCCGAGGCACGTGGAGAAGGCACTCGCTGCGGGAGCGCGGAGGTTCCAGTACTGCTTCTCGGTGTCCGATTCCCACAACCGCGCCAACATCGGCCGCGACACGGAAGACAGCCTCGCAGCGATGCCCGCCGCCGTGGAACTCGCTCACGCCGCGGGCGGCAGCATCCAGCTGTGTCTGGCGACGTCGTTCACCTGCCCGTTCGACGGCCCCGTCGACCCCGACCGTGTCCTCGAGATCGCGTGCGACCCGCGGGCGGACGGATCGGCCGACATCGTTGTCGCCGACACCCTCGGCCAGGCGGTCCCCGGGCAGGTTCGTGAGCTCGTCACGCGCGTCCGCGCGGAGTCGCCCGACCGTCGGATCGTCTACCACGGCCACGACACGTGGGGCCTCGGTGTCGCCAACAGCCTCGCGGCTGTCGAGGCAGGTGCGAACGTCGTCGATGGCGCGCTGGGAGGGCTGGGCGGTTGTCCGTTCGCCCCGGGTGCGAGCGGCAACACCGCGAGTGAGGATCTCCTCTTCGCGACTCGCCCGTCGTGGCTCACACCGCAGGTGTTCGCAGACATCGTCCGGCTCGGCGAGGACGTCGTCACCGAACTGGACGAGCCCAATCGGTCGCGCGCCCGGCAGGGGGCACGGTCGGAGGCCGAGGCGTTCGACTGGGTCGTCCGCGCATGAGAGTCCTGATCACTCCCGACAGTTTCAAGGGCACCTACACCGCGGCCGAGGTCGCCGACGCGATCGCGGCCGGAGCGGAGTCCGCGGGCCACGAGCCGGTCCGGATGCCCGTGGCCGACGGCGGTGAGGGCACGCTCGACGTCCTCACGGGTCCGCTCGGTCTCGAACGGATCGACGTCGACGCCGTCAACCCGTGGCGCGCGCCCTGCCCCGGATTCTTCGGCCTGTCCTCCGACGGCACCGCGATCGTCGAGCTCGCGACGGTCAGCGGAATCACGACTCCGCACAACGGTGTTCGCGATGCTGCGACCGCCGACACGTACGGCACCGGGATGATCATGGCCGCTGCGGTACAGCGTGGTGCGCGACAGATCGTCGTCGCCGCAGGTGGTTCGGCCACCACTGACGGCGGCCTCGGAGCAATCGCCGCGATCGACGATGCCGGTGGTCTGGGTTCGGTGTCCGTCGTCGTGCTCACCGATGTCACCACCCGCTACACCGACGCCGCGCGGGTGTTCGGACCGCAGAAGGGCGCCGACCCCGCGACCGTCGAACTGCTGACGACGCGGCTGCACGAGGCCGCCGCGTCGTTACCGCGCGACCCGCGGGACGTGGACGGCACGGGTGCAGCAGGCGGATTCTCGGGCGGAATGTGGGCCAGGTTCGACGCCGAACTACGCCCCGGCGCCGACTACGTGCTCGACGTGGCCGGTTTCGACGCCGCGCTCGCCGCCGCCGACCTCGTAGTGGTCGGCGAGGGACGACTCGACGCGCAGTCGCGTGCGGGCAAGATCGTCTCGGCGATCCTGGCGCGCAGCGCTTCGGTGCCCGTCGTCGCGGTCGTCGGGTCGGTCGGTGATGATCTCGGCGACTACCGGTCGCGGTTCGCGGACGTGGTGGTGGCGTCGGATGCGGATGCGCTGCGGGCTGCCGGAGCGGGGCTCGCTGTGCCCACTCCGAACAGGCGCGCGAGCCGCGCATCCGATGCGTAGAGCGCATCGAGGTCGAACGTGGACGCCGAACTCAGCACCTCGGCGGCACCGGTCGTCGCGATGAGCTTCTCGATCTGTTCGGCCACCTGATCCTCGGTGCCGACGATCGCCGCCGCTGCCGTGTCGTCGAGGATCCGCTGTCGGCGCTCGGTGACGGGCAGGCGCCGCAGCGCCTCGACCGGCGACAGCGGCGGGAAGAAGCCGCGCTCTCGGGACAACGTCATTGCCCAGCTTTCCGGCAACAACAGATCGGCGGCTTCGGTTTCGGTGTCGGCGATGAGAATGTCGGCGCCGATCACCAGATACGGCTCGGGGTTCGCCGCGCTGGGACGGTAGTCGGCGCGATAGCGGTCGAACGGTTCGGGACCCTGCTTCACTATCGGACCTGCAACGACAGCGGGCAGGCCCAGTCGGGATGCCACCCGGAGGCCGGCCCCGGTTCCGAGCACGAACACCGGAGGCGGTTGCGCGACACGGGGTCTGATCGACACGGCCGCAGTGTCGTCGAGATACGCGCGCAGCTCGTCGATGTCGGCGGCGAAGTCGTCCGGGTCGGCTCGGGTCGTGCGCAAGGCCTCGCGAACAGGTGCGGTGAAACCGAGCGACCTCCCGACGCCCAGATCGATCCGGCCCGGATGCAGCGCTTCGAGTGTGGCGAACTGTTCGGCGACCACGAACGGCTGATGGTTGGGCAGCATCACTCCGGCCGACCCGACCCGGAGGCGGTGCGTGCGATCGGCGATGGCCTGGATCAGCAGTGCGGGGGCACCGGATGCCACCCCCGGTACCGCGTGGTGTTCGGCGACCCAGAAGCGAAGGTATCCCGCGGCTTCGGCGAGCTCCGCGCGGTGCAGGGTCTGCCGCAGTGCGGACGCGTCGTCCTGGCCTTCCCGGGTGCGGGAGCGGTCCAGTAGCGACAGTGCGACATCCATGTCGGATATCAACGTCTCACCGTGCGGCGATCATCCCGGGAGGATCTGCCTGCGGTGGTCAGGGTGCCGGGTTCGCCGGCGGGTCGCAGGGCGGTGCGGGCTCGGGAGCATGTTCCGGTGCCGGACTCGGGGCGGGATCGGACCCGCGGGCCGGCCACAACGCGGGCAGCGCAACGCCGCACGGATCACTGCCCTGAATCGCCGGGTCCTGAGGTGCAGGGCTCTGCAGTTCGGGGTTCTGCAATTCGGGTTTCTGGGGTGTGTCGGCATCGTCCGGCCTACCCGCGTCGCGCGGAACAGGGTGCGGCGCGATCCGATCCCACAGTTCCGGAGTGTCCGTGTCGGGCGTGAACTCGGTCGGGTCCGATATCTCGCCCTGATCCGCGGAACCGCCCCGGTCTTCGGACCCACCCATCGCGAGTGCCAGTCCCCCGCTGAGCATCGCGACAAGCGCAACCACGACGGCCAGGAGAGCCGCGTTTCGGCGGGTCGACGCCGCGCCCGCGGCAACAGGTTGTGCCCGACTGCGACGCGCTGCAACCAGAGCTCCCCCGGTCGCGCGGTGCCACGGCACGCCGTGCGGCGTCACGAACGGCACTCCGAGGATCGTGGAGAGTTCCCGGGCGGGCGGCGCGTCGCCGGGGCGCAGGTCGAGGAAGACCAGCGCCGACGGTCCGACACCGGCTCGGGCCAGTGCTTCGTCCATCGTGTCGGGCAAGGCATCGGTGTGGCCGGTGAGCTCGTCGTCGCCGCGCACGACCGACGACAGCACCGTCCGGGATCGGGCATCGACGATCGACACCGACTCCACACCGCCGGTACGTGTGTGCAGCGCCAGGACGGGTGTGTCGGCAAGTTCGGGTGCTCCGGCCAGGTACGCGAGTCGTGCGTCGTCGAGCGGAACCACCTCGACGGGTGCTTCGCTCACCGCGCGGATGGCCTCCGCGACCGCGGCTGTGTCTGCATCACCGCTCGGAAGCGCGACCAGACCGATCGTGCCGACGGTCAACGACGCGTTCTCGGCTCGCTCCGCCATCGAGGTCACGGCCCGCGCGACCGCGTCGGCCTGCGACACGTCCGGTTCGGCCGCCCAACGCTGCGAGTCGAAGGGACCGAGTTGCGGAACGTCCGCGTCGACGAGGACCGCGGAGACTTCACCGTCGTCGACGGCAACGCCGAGTACAGGACGCATCGTCACCGCCCCTTCTCGAGATCGCCACAGACCGCACGAGCGTATCCGAATTCGACGCTCAGATCCGGTAACACCCGACGGTCAGTCCGACGATCGCGGCCACATAGCTGCCGAAGGTGATGTACGAACCGTCGGCGGCGAACATCCGCATCGAGAACCCCGTATCGGGTGGCAGGACCTGACGCCCGTGGAAACCGGCACCGGCAGCGGTGCGTTCGAACAGGTCGGCGGCACGCTGCAGGTCTGCCACAGGTACGGGGCTCGAACTCCCATGGATGGGAAGGTGCACCGACATCCCGTGTGTACCGTCGGCGAGGGTGCACCCCGCGTTCGTGCGCGCGTACTTCTCGGAGAACTCGAGTCCGGGGAATTCCTCGGAGAGTACGTCCATGACGTCGCGCTGGACCTGGAGGTAGTACTCGACGGCTGCGACGCTGGTGTCGGCGACCGGTTCGGGAACAGCACGGGAACTCGCCGTGGTGCATGCGGTGGTCGTCACCATCACGGCTGCAGCGATACCTACGCGGACAGAGAACTCGCTCATCGGACACTCCGTTCGGCGGCGGTGTCCGCGATGACGACCGCAATGTTGTACGTGCTCATGGATCCGGGCACCAGATAAGAGCTGTGCCCGACGGAACCGGTACGTAGATCGCCCGAAAGATCTTCTCCCGCATCGCTGGACAGACGGGTCAGACCGGGAAGACGACTGGGGTCTCCGCCGAATATCCCGGTGTCGGCAATGAGGTCCTCGTCCGCCTCGATCAGGTACATCGACCCGGGCGCCATGCCGAGTGTGCCGACGTCGGAGGTACCGAGCCCCGGAGCGCCGACGAAGACCGCCTTGTCGGCGTCCGCACCCTGCTGCAACGCGAGACTCGCGACGAGTGCACCGTACGAATGACCGACCGCGGTCACGTGCGGTGGCGAATCGGGTCGTGACGCATCGAGCCCGTCGAGGAACGTGGTCAGTCGCGGCGCAGCCAGCGTGGCGGACAGATCCGAGACAGGACTGCGTTCGGTGAAGGCAAGCCCCCAACCGAAATGTGGCGCCTGATAATTCATCCAGGTGACAGCGGCAACGGTTTCCGAACCTCGGTCGACACGACCGAGTTCGCGTTGGGCTTCGTCGCGGAGCGCAGACACCTGCTGGTCGTATCCATGGAGGTTGCCCTGCACGGTCGATCCTGCACCGGGCGTGAATACCGCGATGTGGTCGGCGGTGTCGACGTCTCCGACCGCAACCACGGCCATCGCTTCGCGGCCGGACATGTCGAGCGCAAGCAGCCGACGGTCGTCCAATGCGAGCGTACGGTCGATCTCATCGAGTGCGTCGAGCTTGTTCGAGGTCTGCGCGAGCCCCGCATCCGCGTTGGAGACCAGACCGCCGAACATGTTGCCCTCCAGCTCTTCCTGAAGTACCAGGGCGACGCCCGTCAACCGTTCGCGTTCGATTCCGAGCAGGGCACGATTCGCGAGGTCGCGCGCCTCGGAGGGCACCCCGTCGAGACCACCGACCCTCTCCGGGTATTCGGTGAGCAGCACAGTGCGATCGAAGGGATCGAGACTGCTCCACCAGGCGGCGACCGCACCCGGATCCGATCCAGGACCGGGGATGGGCCCCAGCTCCGGAAACCGAGTGGAAGAAGAGACGAACTGTGTTGCCGATGAACAACTCTCATCCGGGAGGGCGCGCGCGAGTACCGATGCAGCCTCCCTGTCGAGTTCCTGCGCGCTCCGAAGCAGCGTGTCGAGTCGTGTGCGCAAAGTGCTGCGGTCAGTGTCGAGTTCGACTCCGGCCCTACCGGGGACATCGGTGAGGGCTCCGTCGGCTCCGATGACGAGACCGTGTTCGTCCGCCCAGGTGTGTACAGCCTCGAGTTCGGCATGCAATGCGCGCAGGCGCGGAACCACCGCGGCTGCACACGCACTCACCCGACGGTACGAGTTGACCTGAACGTCAACGGTATCGATGACAATCCGGAGCGGTCTTGCTGCGGCATCCGCGGCGTCGCCGGTCCAGGTTCCCCCGAATGTGGCCGCCCGGCGGATGTCGCCTTCGATACGGTCCAGTTCCTCGGCGAGCTTGCCGAGCTCGGCACCGAGGCGCTCCAATGCGTCCGGGTCCCACCCCGCCAGATCCTGCAAATCCATGTCGCTTCCACCCCCTGGCACGAAAGCATAGGGGGCGCATACGACTACCGGCCCGAGGAGGGGTCCCCGGGCCGGAATCTGTGGATGAATCGGTTGCCTGTGGACAACCACGTGCTACACGTCGGCGATGGCCTCCAGTGGCGGAGTCTTCGCGGCACGATGGCCGGGCCACAACGCGGCCAGCACACCCACCACACCGGAACCGATGAGCATCCCCACGACCTGACCCCACGGTACCGAGATCCGGTCGAGTCCCTGATCGGCGAGGGTGCTCACGAACGCCCAGCCGAACACCAGGCCCAACACGAGACCCACGACCGCTCCGAACACGGCGATGAGCAGCGATTCGATGTAGATGGTGCGTCTGACCTGAGCACGCTGCATCCCGACGGCGCGGAGCATACCGATCTCACGTCGCCTCTCGACGACCGACAGCGCGAGCGTGTTGACGATGCCGAGGATCGCGATGACGACAGCGAGTGCGAGCAGGCCGTAGAGGATCGCGAGGAGCATGTCGATCTGCTGGGCCTGCTGCCCCTTGAACTGGTCGCGATCCATCACCTGGACGATCACGAGATCCTTGGTGGCGTCCTCGAGTCCGGTCCGGATCACCTCCGGATCCGCACCGTCCGCCGAGTTGATGAGCACGACCTGCGCCGACCGCGACGCTACCGGGGTGAACTGTTCGTACAGCTCGTTCGAGACGATCCACGGCCCGATGAGCTGGTTGTCCGCATAGATCCCGACGACACTGGTGTCGACCGTTTCACCGTCCCTGCTCGTGAGCGGCACGGTAGAGCCGACCTGCCAACCGTTGTCCGACGCGGCGCTCTCCGACACGACCATCTGGTCGCCCGTGACGGTATCGGTGCCTTCCTGCATCTCCAGCGTGAGGACGTCCTGGATGGCACCGCCCGTCACGGCAGTGCCGAACGCGGGTTCGTCGTCGATCGATGCCCGCACACCGTGCGCGGACACCACTTCGACGACACCGTCGACGCCACGCGCGGCGTCCGCGGCAGCAATCGGCAAGCCGAACATCGGCGGGCCGGTGAGGACGAATTCGGACTTGACGCCGGTGTCGACGAGCGCGTCGACGCTTGCCTTCGCGGACGAGCCGAACACTCCGATGACGGACACGAGCATCAGGCCGAGAGTCAGCGCGAAGGCGGTTGCTGCGGTGCGGCGCGGGTTGCGGGTCGCGTTGGTGCGGGCCAATCGTCCGACTGCACCGAAGGGTCGCGCGAACACCGCGCCGAGAACCTTCACGACCGGCCGCGACAGGGCCGGTGCTGCGAGAAGGACGGCGAGGATCAGCGCGAACGCTCCTGCTCCGACGGTCGCGGCAGCGCCACCGCCGGTGCTCTGAGCTCCGACCCCGACGAGCACCGCGCCCACGACCGCGGCGACCACGCCGACAATCGTGCGGGTCTTCAGGGATTCGATGGACGCGGTGGATTCCTCGCGCATCGCGGCGACCGGAGGCACATGCATGGCACGCCGCGCCGGTGCGTACGCGCTGACGACGGTGACGATGACGCCGACGAGCAACGCGACGATCACGGTGCGCGGTGACAACTGGAGCGGACCGGACGGCAGACCGAGATCGGCGGCATTGAGCGCCGCACGTAGTCCGTATGCGAGCGCGACACCGGCTGCGATCCCGATCGCGCTACCGATCACCCCGACGACGAGCGCTTCGAGGGTGACCGACCGGCCCACCTGCTTACGGCTTGCGCCGATGGCGCGCAGTAGTGCGAGTTCGCGTAGACGCTGAGCCACGATCATCGAGAACGTGTTGTAGATGATGAACGTTCCGACGAGCAGCGCGATGGCACCGAACGCGAGCAGGAAGTAGTTGAGGAAGCTCAGCGCCTCGGAGACCTGATTCTGGGTTTCCTCCGTGACTTCGGCACCGGTCTGGACCTTCAGGTCGGGCAGTGCCGCGGCAATCTCGTCGCGCAACGCTTCCGGAGTCATCGACCCGTCGCCGACGACATCGAGGAATTGGACGTGCTCGCCATCGGTGAACAACTGGCTCGCCTGCTGCTCGGTGAACAGTGCACCGATGTAGCCGCCGGTGTCGGTGTCGAGGTCGTAGATGCCGCTCACGGTCACGGGAACCATGCCCTGCGCCATGGTCAGGACCTTCGTGGCGTCGCCGACAGCGAGGCCGCCTCGTTCGGCCGCGCTCGTGTTGAGCGCGATCTGCCCGGTCTCCGTCGGCGGTGTGCCCGCGACGAACACCTCGGGTTCTCCGACGGTCTGCTCCGGCGGGAACCACGCGTATCCCTCGGCGGGTGCACCGCCGGTCTGGATCGAGGCACCGTCGGAGCCGAGCACGATGAGCCCGCCGCCGATCGTCGGCGCCGTACGTTCGACGCCGTTCAGTTCGGCGACACGGACCGTGTCCTCGATCGGTACACCGCTCGAACCGAACTCTTCACTGCTGACGCGGACGTCGACGCCCTTGGCAACATCACCGAAGATGTCGTCGAATGTGCGTTGGAGGGTGTCGGTGAACACGAAGGAACCGGTGATGAATGCGGTGCCGAGCACCACCGACAGCACCGTCAGAGCGAGCCGCACCTTGTGCGCGGCGAGGTTGCGCAGCGCAACTTTGCGGACGGGATTTCCACTCATGGTCGCCGGCTCCTACTGCGCCGTGGGCGCCGGGGGCGCAGTGACGGTGTCGAACTGCTTCATACGGTCGAGGACCGAGTCTGCGGTCGGGTCGCGCATCTCGTCGACGATGCGGCCGTCGGAGAGGAATACGACGCGGTCGGCGTACCCCGCGGCACGTGGATCGTGGGTGACGATCACGACGGTCTGCTCGAATTCGTCGACCGCGGCGCGCAGGATCGACAGCACCTCACCGGACGAATGCGAGTCGAGGTTGCCGGTCGGTTCGTCGCCGAAGATGATCTCCGGCCTTCCTGCGAGCGCGCGGGCACACGCGACACGTTGCTGCTGACCGCCGGACAGCTCGCCGGGTTTGTGGTCGAGCCGGTCGCCGATACCGAGTCTGCCGACCACGGTATCGAGCCATTCGGTGTCGACCTTGCGACCCGCGATGTCGAGGGGCAGCGTGATGTTCTCGAGCGCCGTGAGCGTCGGGACGAGGTTGAACGCCTGGAAGACGAAGCCGATACGGTCGCGACGCAGCTGCGTCATCGCCTTGTCGGACAGCGTCGTCAGATCGGTGTCGCCGATGAGCACCGCACCGGAGGTCGCACTGTCGAGACCGGCGAGGCAGTGCATCAGGGTCGATTTGCCGGATCCGGAGGGGCCCATGATCGCGGTGAACTCACCGGCAGCGAAATCCTCGGTCACACCGTCGAGGGCGTGAACAGCTGTTTCACCTGTTCCGTAGATTTTCTTCAGGTTCTGGGCTCGGGCGGCGGGGGCCGAATGCGATGGCATGCGCACCATCTTTCCCGGTGATGCGTCACCGCACCATCGGGGACTCCCCTGATTTGTGATCGGCGCCCGTCAGGGACGTCAGCTCCAGCGTGCCTGGCCACCGTCGAGGGGGATCGTCGCGCCCGTGAGGTAGCGGGCGTCGTCGCCGACGATCCACACGATAGGCCGTCCGATGTCCTCTTCGCAGTCGCCGATACGACCGAGCGGGATGCTCTTGACGAACTCCGCTGCCTCGTCGGGCCGGTTCTCGGTCCACCATTTCAGTCCGGGTGACAGCGCGTGTGGTGCGACCGCGTTGACGCGGATGCCGTCGGCCCCCCACTCCGCGGCCGCGGCCCGTGTCAAGCTGCGCAATGCTTCCTTGGCGGAGGCGTATCCCCCGTAGCCGCTCATGTCCCATCGCACCGCCGCAGACGAGACCATGTTGACGATCGATCCGCCGCCGCGCTGCTTCATGATCGGATACACGGTCTGCATGGCGTGGAGCGACGCGACCGGCCCGGACCGGTACGCCTTCATCATCAGGTCGGGAGTCAGATCGAGCACCGGACCGAGCGGGTTGAGACTCGCGTTGTTGACGAGGATGTCCACTCCCCCGAACGCCTCCACCGTCTTCTCCACCGCGGCGGTGATCTGTTCGGTATCGGAGATGTCGCACGTGATCGGCTCGGCGGTACCCCCGAACCCGCGGATGTGCTCGACCGTCTCGACAAGTTTCGACTCCGTCCGTCCGGTCACCGCCACCGCGGCCCCTTCGCGGGCGAGGGCGAAGGCGATACCCTGCCCGACCCCCTGGCCTGCTCCGGTGATGAACGCGACCTTGCCATCCAATGTGCCCATTCTGCGACCTCCCAGTCTCGGTCATCGCATGCAAACAGACCGAACCGCCTCGTTGCCCTCCGATGTCCTGCTCATCGGAAATCCACCGGCGCCATCGCCTAGGCTTTACCCGACACCGGACCATCTCGGTCCGCAAGCACCACAAGCGAGGGCAGCATGAGCGAGCACAACCACGACGGTCTCGGCCAGGGCACCACCGCCACCGAGCCCCTCCGCGTCGGCGGCGCGTTGGCCGTCGTCACCGAGGAGTACTCGCAGCTCCGCAACCTGTCGATCAGCGCGCTCGCCGAGCTTTTGGGCAGCGCACCGGAGACCGACGAGGACGGCGACATCGCGATTCCCATCCACGGTTTCGGTGTCTACGTGACGGTCGCGCAGGACGGCCCGCAGCTGCACATCTGGTCGTCTCTGCTCGGTGGTCTCGCCGACCGCGCCAAGGCCGTCGATCAGCTGGCCGACCTGTCGAGCGAGTGGGCGCGTCTGCGTTTCGCCATCCAGGACGAGCATCTGCTCGTCTCGACGATTCTCGACGCCGATCCGTTCGCGCCGCAGCATCTCGTCAATCTCATCGACGAGATCCACGAACTCACGCACGAACTCGACGACGACTTCGCAGCGCGATTCGGTGGTGTCCTCGACTGTGATGCCGACGACACGTCGTATGCCGGTCCGTGCGGTGGCGGTGGCTGCGGTGAAGACTGCACCTGCGGCCACGGCGGCGAGGATGCGGGCGACCTGGGTTCGGACATCCCGGTCGGGCGACCCGAGGCCTGATAACCACTCGGGGCACCACGATCCGGGGCTACGCTGGCCGCATGCGGATAGGTGCGCATGTCCGGCAGGACGACGATCCCATCGGTCAGGGCGAACGGCTCGGCGCAGATCTGGTGCAACTGTTCCTCTCGGACCCGCAGAAATGGCACACACCGGGCGAACACCCTCGTACCGAGCAGATTCTCGCGTCCGAGATCGACGTCGTGGTGCACTCGCCGTACGTGATCAACGTGGCGAGCCTGAACAACAGGCTTCGCATGCCGTCGCGCAAGGCCGTCGCCGAGCATGCCGATGCCGCAGCGAAGATCGGTGCGTTCGGTCTTGTGGTGCACGGCGGACATGTTCGCGACGGCGAGAATGTCGCCTCCGGCGTCCAGAACTGGCGCAAGCTGTTCGAACGGCAGGAGGACAAAGGCGGGTTCGCGGTGCCGATCCTCGTCGAGAACACCGCAGGCGGGGATTTCGCGATGGCCCGGTACATCGACGCCATCGGCCGGCTGTGGGACGTGATCGGCGATTACGATGTCGGTTTCTGCCTCGACACGTGCCATGCGTGGGCAGCGGGCGAAGACCTCGTAGACGCCGTTGAACGGGTACGCGCGCTGACGGGTCGTATCGATCTGGTGCATCTGAACAATTCTCGCGACGAGTTCGATTCCGCCCGCGACCGCCACGCGAATCTTGCCGACGGCACGATCGACCCGCTATTGCTCGCCGAAGTCGCGTTGAAGGCGAATGCGCCGGTGATCCTGGAGACGCCCGCAGGCGGGCTCGCCGACGACATCGCCTATCTACGTGAACAGACGTCTTGAGCAGTGGTCACCTGATCCGCAACGATTTGCCGTGATGAACCACCTGCCCCGGGCGCGTCCCAGGCGATCACGGTGAACTCACCGGAGAGAGCGTCGATCTGATGGCCCCACGTCGACCCTGTGTATTCGAAGGCGATATCCAGCCCGCCGACATCGACGTGCATATACCGATCGTAGGCCTGAGACCGCGATGACAGAACATCTGGCACAGGCATTCGATGCATGTCAGGGGATTCCACGGCGATCGGGCGCGACCTGCTGCTGAGGTCGTGGACGACCAGGATCGAGCCGTCACGGCCGAGCAGAGTCTCCCTCCCACTCGTGAATTCCCACCACCCTCAGCAACGCGAGCGACTCGGCCGCGGGTGTGCCGGGCGCTGCCGAATACACCATGACCGATTGGTCGACATCCGGGATGTACAACGCGTCGCAGTCGAGAACGATCGGCCCCAATCCCCGGTGGTTCACCGTCTTGGTGTGTGTGCGCCACCCTCCGACCTTGCCGCTACTCCACAAGGCCGCGAATTGCTCCGACTTGCTGCGCAGTTCAGCTACGAGTGCGCTCAAGCCGGTATCGCTCGGATAGCGGGCCGACGCGGCACGAAGGCTCCCGGCCGATTGTTCTGCCGTCGCCTCGAGTTCCTCCTCGGTGGCACCGACCGTGCTCATCGGAGGATCCGCCGGGTCGGGAAGGAAGCGCAGTCTGTTGATGTTGCGACGATGCGGAGGCAGCGCCGACCAGTCGCCATGCAGCGCAGAGGCCATCGCGTTCCACGCGAGCACATCCCCTTTGGCACTCATCACCACGACGGGCAGGTCTGCGAACCGGTCGATCAGGCGCAACACACTCGGCCGCACGTGCATGTCGATCGTGCCCGGGCCGGGAGGCGAGACACCTGCCAGGTGGAACAGCTGATTGCGTCCGTCGAGGTCGAGTCGCAGCGCCCTGGCCAATGCCCCGAGGACCTGCGCCGACGGAACCGGTCCGCGTCCCTGTTCGAGACGGACGACGTAGTCGACGCTGATTCCCGCAAGCATCGCGACCTCTTCGCGGCGTAGGCCGGGCGTGCGGCGGTGCGAACCCGACGGCAGACCGACCTCGCCCGGCGTGCTTCGTTCACGAGCGTGCCGCAGCACCGCCGCCAGTTCGGTGCGGTTGATCGTCATCGCTCCAGCATGACGACTTCGTACGCCGCGTGGGTAGTACCGCCGATCCCACGATCGTCCGGTCCTGGTGTGAGATGGATCCGCAGACGACCGTGAAGGCATGACCACACACCACGTATCCACAGTCCTCGTCACCGGCGCCACCGGAGGACTCGGCGCCGAAACATGCCGACGTCTCGCCGCATCCGGACACACCGTCTGGATGGGCGTGCGTGATGTCGGCGCCGGCCACAAGGTTGCGGAGAAGATCGGAGCCGACATCCCCGACGCCGATGTTCGCGTCGTCGAACTCGACGTCACCAGCGACGATTCCGTCACGGCCGCCTACCAGGCGGTGTCGGATTCGGGCACGGGTCTCGATGTCCTCGTCAACAACGCAGGGATCGCAGGCACTCTCGCTGCCCCCGCAGACACGGTCCCCACCGATTTCCTGCCTGTTTTCGGAGTGAACCTGCTCGGACCGGTCCGCGTGACCCACACATTCCTGCCGCTACTCACGATGTCGTCTGCACCGCGGCTGGTGATGGTGTCGAGCGGAATGGGTTCGTTTGCCGTGACGACCGATCCCATGCGAATCGAATCGACGTTGCACGGCCTTGTGTATCCGTCGTCGAAAGCGGCTTTGAACATGGTGACCACCATGTACGCGAAGGCACTTCCGAACGTTCGGGTCGTTGCTGCCGACCCCGGTTACACAGCCACCGCACTCAACGGCTTCTCCGGCACCCAATCGGTCGAAGAAGGCACCGATGCGATCGTCGAGGCCTGCACCGCACGTTCACCTGCGGGAATGTTCATCGACCGTCACGGTCCGGTGCTGTGGTGAGCTCGCCGGTGAGATAGCGCTGGACTGTGGGCGCGATGATCAGGGCGAGTTGCTCCGGTGGCAGCGACGCCAAGGGCTCGAACTTCAGGATGTAGCGCACGAGCATCACCCCCGTCATCTGGGTTGCCACCAACTCGGCGCGCAACCGGCCTGTGCCTTCGGGACGGTCGATCCTGTCCAGCAATGGTTCGAGCGCGACCTCGAGCAGGAATGTCCGGATCAACCCACTGTCACCGCCCGCGATCTGGGCTCGGAACATCGCGACCGCCGCGTCGCGATGTGGAGACTCCCACACGCCGATCAGTGCGGAAACCAGAGCATGACCGAGTTCCTCCACCGGCGTTGCGTACACCGGAGCGAGGACCTCTCGGGGGTCGACGGGCAGCGCGATGGAGGCGGTGAACAGCTCCATCTTCGTACCGAAGTAGTGATGGACGAGCGCTGGATCCACGCGTGCACGTGCCGCCACAGCGCGCACCGTCGTCTTGTCGAACCCATTGGCTGCAAACAACTCTCGCGCGGAACCGAGGATCGATTCGCGTGCACCCGAGTTTCCGGGGCGCCGGCCCGAACGCCGAGCGCCCCGGGGTTCGGTGGTCACGGCGTCCTGCGACGCAGCGTCGCAGCGCCGAGCGCGAGGGCCGCCGCAGCGAAGACCGCGACGACGAGGAGGTCCCGCACCATGACGGCGGTGGTTCCGGGGTGTCGGGTGATTTCCTGCAGCGCTTCCACCGCATAACTCAGGGGCAACGCGTTGCTGATCCAGCGCAGCCAGTCCGGGAGTTGATCGCGCGGGACGAGCAGACCGCAGAGCAGGAATTGCGGGATGACGAGCACGGGCATGAACTGCACCGCTTGGAATTCCGTGCGGGCGAATGCACTACACAGCAACCCCAGGGAGACCCCGAGTACAGCGACGAGCACCGCGGTGACGAGCACCCATGCCACCGAACCGGCGCTGGTGACGCCGAGCAGCCAGAAGGCGACTGCGCACGCGAGCCCGGCCTGGAGTGCGGCGGCGAGCGAGAACGCGCTGCCGTATCCGGCGAGGAGATCAAGTTTCGTCAGCGGTGTCGTGAGGAGTCGCTCGAGCGTCCCCGAGCTCCGTTCACGTTGCATCGCAATGGAAGTGACCAGAAACATCACGACGAACGGCAGAATCCCGAGCATTGTCACGGCAATCCGGTCGAACAGGGAGAAACCGTCCGGCCCGACGGGTGCGTTCTGGTACATGAAGTACAGCAGAATCATCAGCAGGCTCGGCACGAACACGATCATGGCGACCGTGCGATGGTCGGATCGGAGCTGCCGAAGGATGCGGGTCGTGGTGGAGGCGTAGATGACGGCGCTCATGATCATGCTCCCGTCGACGTTCGGATCAGATGGAGGAACGCGTTCTCGAGGCTCGGCTCGCCGGTCCGATCACGCAGGTCGGCGGGGGTGAGCTGCGCGATCAACCGCCCCTCTCGGAGCAGGACGAGTTCGTCGCAGTGGTCTGCTTCGTCCATGACGTGGCTGGAGACGAGCAGTGTGGTGCCGCGCGCGGCGAGGTTTCGGAAGTGTTCCCACAGTTCGGCGCGCAACACCGGATCGAGGCCGACGGTGGGTTCGTCGAGCACGAGCAGTTCGGGGTCGCCGACGAGGGAACATGCGAGCGACAGGCGACCGAGCTGACCACCCGAGAGTGCGCTCGCAGCATTGCGTGCATGGTCGGTCAGCCCGACTGCAGCGATCGTGTCGGCGACGGCGGAACCGCGTCGGCCGTAGAGCGCAGCGAAATAGGAGACGTTGTCGGTGACCGACAGGTCGAGGTACACACTCGGCGACTGGGTGACGTACCCGACGCGGCGGCGTAGATCTGCAGAGCCTGCTGGTTTCCCGAGCACGGTGACGCTGCCGGATTCGACGATCTGGGTGCCGACGATCGAACGCATCAGGGTGGTCTTTCCGCATCCGGAGGGCCCGAGCAATCCGGTGATCGAGCCCTTGGCGACCTGCACGTTGAGGCTTTCGAGCGCTCGGTGGGTACCGCGCCGAACCTGCAGGTCACGCACGTCCACGGCGAGGGATTCGGAGGTGACGTTCATGTTTCACTCAATTCATCGAGTGTTGACATCATCGTGTGTTGAATTGTGCGCCCGGGCACGTCCTGGGTCAAGACTTCCACCGCGCCTCCCTCGATCGGGCGGCGTCACGACGTATCATGAGGCCCATGCTTCGCACCCGTCACGCCCTCGCCGTCACCGCCGCCGCGTTGGTTCTCGCGGGGTGCACCGCCAACGGAGACGCAGTACCCGAACCCGACACCGCCGCGTCGATCGAGACGCAGGTCGTGACGCCGGATGCCCCCTCCACAACCCCGACCGACGCCGCAGACAAGATCTCCCCCGCGGGCGACGGCGCGAAACTCACGGTCACCGACATCCGCACCGGCAGGCACGAGGGCTTCGACCGCGTCGTGTACGAACTCGGCGGGGAAGGCGTGCCCGGGTGGCGTGTCGGCTACGTCGACAGCGCCGTGCAGGATGGCAGCGGCAACGAGATCCCCGTCGCAGGTGGTGCCGTGATCCAGGTGCTCATCGACGGCTCGGCGTACCCGTTCGACAGCGGCGTCGAGCCGTATGCGGGCCCGAATCCGGTTCTCGGGCCGTCGGGCGGATCCGTCGTCGAGGTGAACGGGTCGGGTGTGTTCGAGGGCGTGACCCAGTCGTTCATCGGCGTGGCCGACCCGGACACCCCATTCTCCGTCTCTTCCCTCACTGATCCCACCCGCTTGGTGATCGACGTAGCGAACTGAGTCTCGACGAAACGTGGCGAAGAATTCACGTAGGTCGTCGACGAGGAGGTCGGGCGCTTCCCTCGCTGCGAAGTGACCGCCGCGGTCGAATTCGATCCAGCGGACGACGTTGTTCTGTTTCTCCGCGATTCCGCGCAGGATGCTTTCTCTGGACGTGCGCATACGCTTGACCTCGAGCGCGCTCGAGGTTCTAAGGTCGAGCGCGACACAAGGAGGGCTCCCCCATGAGCATGGAAGTCACGGCGTGGAACGCGATGTACAACGCGATGCACGCCGAGAGCGATCGGCGCCCGTTCTCTCGCGCAACATTGCGCAGGGTCGGCGCGTTCGCCCAGCCACATCGACGCAACATCATCGCGTATCTGATCCTCAGCGTGCTCATCGCTGCGCTCGGTGTGGCGACACCGGTCCTCGCCGGACGTGTCGTCGACGCGATCGTCGACAATGCAGCACTATCGGTCGTGGTGTGGCTCGCCGTGATCATCGCAGCGATCGCACTGGTAGAGGCTGGATTGGGCCTGGCCAATCGGTGGTTGTCGGCGAGGATCGGCGAGGACCTCATCCTGGATCTGCGGACCACGGTGTTCGATCATGTGCAGCGCATGCCGATCGCGTTCTTCACCCGCACCCGCACGGGTGCTCTCGTGTCTCGACTGAACAACGACGTGATCGGCGCGCAGCGCGCATTCAGCGACACGCTGTCCGGGGTGGCCCGCAATGTCGTCACACTCGTGATCACTCTTGTCGTCATGTTCGGCATCTCGTGGCAGATCACTTTGCTGGCCTTGCTGCTGTTGCCGATCTTCATCATTCCCGCTCGCACGATGGGCACAAAGCTCGCTCAGCTGAGCCGCGAAGCAGCCAACCACAATTCGGTGATGAACACCCAGATGACCGAGCGATTCTCTGCGCCCGGCGCCACACTGGTCAAGCTGTTCGGGCGTCCTGCCCACGAATCGGCCGAATTCGCGGTGCGCGCACAACGCGTCCGCAACATCGGAGTTCGCACCGCGATGCTGCAGACCGTGTTCGTGACCGCGCTGACACTCGTCTCCGCACTCGCGCTGGCGCTGGTCTACGGGCTCGGCGGCTTCTACGCGCTGAGCGGACAGCTCGATCCGGGATCGGTGGTGGCGATGGCCATGTTGCTCACCCGCCTGTACTCCCCGCTCACGGCACTGGCCAGCGCACGGATGGACGTGATGAGCGCGATGGTGAGCTTCGAGCGGGTCTTCGAGATACTCGACCTGACACCGCTGATCCGCGAGCTCCCCGATGCGAAGCCCGTCCCGGACGGTCCCGTGGCAGTGGAACTGCGCGATGTGGAGTTCGCGTATCCGTCGGCCGACAAGGTGTCGCTCGCGTCGCTCGAAGAGGTCGCGGTGCTCGACTCGCGCGGCGGCGAGACCGTGCTGCACGGCGTGTCGTTCCGGGTCGAACCGGGCGAGATGGTCGCGCTCGTCGGGTCCTCCGGGGCCGGGAAATCGACCATCGCGCAGCTGATTCCGCGCTTGTACGACGTCGACTCGGGCGCTGTGCTGCTCAGCGACACGGACGTGCGCACGTTGAGGGCGGATTCGATCCGAGCCACGGTCGGCCTCGTCACGCAGGACGGCCATCTGTTCCACGACACGGTGCGCGGAAATCTACTGCTGGCGCGACCCGACGCCACCGAGGAGCAGGTGTGGGACGCACTGCGCCGCGCCCGGCTCGCGGACCTGATCGGCAGCCTGCCGAGTGGTCTCGACACGGTCGTCGGGGAACGCGGCTACCGCCTGTCGGGCGGTGAACGACAGCGATTGACCATCGCACGGCTGCTGCTCGCGCAACCACGTGTGGTGATCCTGGACGAGGCGACCGCACATCTGGATTCGACGTCCGAAGCCGCCGTGCAGGAAGCACTCACCGAGGCCCTTGCGGGCCGCACATCGGTCGTGATCGCACACCGCTTGTCGACGATCCGGGCCGCCGATCAGATTCTCGTGGTCGAGGCCGGACGCATCGTCGAACGCGGCGGGCATCAGGAGTTGCTCGCGGCCGGGGGACGCTACGCCGAGTTGTATCGAACCCAATTCGCCGATTCCGGACCGAAGTCGTCCGCGATTGCGCCAATACTTCAATCATGACGACACACAAGAACCAAGAAACCGAACTGCTGTTGACGCTTCTCGGAAACCAGTTCGCCGGATTACGCGGATCACTGTCGGGCCTGACCGCAGAACAGGCTCGCAGTGTCCCGAGCGCATCGGCGATGAGCTTGGCATCGCTACTGGGCCACCTGATCGACGGTCTCGAAACGACCATCGACCGCATCTCCGGTGAACAGAGCCGCACAACCGATCCGGTCGCGGCGTGGATGGCCGCATGGAAGGTCGACGACGCCGAATCCATCGCCGACCAGCTCGCCCGCCTCGATGCTGCTGCGGATCGTTTCGCGGCGCAGTTGCACGCGGAGCCCGACCTCGACCGTGTCGTCGACATTCCCGCAGGGGCAGCCGTCTGGCTCGATCAAGGTGTGCCGTTCACCGTGCGCTTTCTGGTACTCCACCAGCTCGAGGAGTGGGCCCGGCATGCCGGGCACGCCGACATCATCCGGGAAACGATCGACGGCGCCACCGCCGATGTACTGGCGGAGGCGCCGTGATCGATTACCTGTGAACGGCTTTCAGTCGCGGTATCCGCCGCGACCGCCACGGTCATTGCGCTCGCTGCGGTGGGTGAAGTCGCCGCTGCCGTACTCCTTGCGACCACCGCGACGATCGCCACCGCGGTCTGCGCGATCGCCACCGCGGCGGTCTCCACCGCGGTGATCACCCCCACGGGACGACGCGGGGCGCCCACCCGGCGCACCGGAGTCGCGCTGAAGCTGGATCAGCACACCGGAAATCCGGGTGGCACGCAGCGCCTCGAGTGCCTGCTGCGGCAGATCCTTGGGGAGCTCCACGAGACTGTGGTCGGCACGGATGCTGATATGCCCGAAGTCTCCTCGACGCAGGCCGCCTTCGTTGGCGATCGCACCGACGATCGCACCCGGCTGCACGCGATGCCGTTTGCCCACCGCGATGCGGTAGGTCGCCATCTCCTGGCCGTCGCGCCCGACACGTGTCGCGCCGTCGTCCTCGAAGCGGCGAGGCGGCCGCGGCTCACGCTCGCGGCGTGGCTGCACGACCGGCTCCGGCTGCTCTTCCATGAGGAACGAATCGCCGTCGCGCGACAGCACAGCCAACGCGGCCGCGATGTCGGCGAGCGGGACGTCATGTTCGCGCTCGTAATCTTCGACGAACGTGCGGAACAACTGCAGATGGTCGGACGTCAACGCTTCGGTGATCGAGTCGTTGAACTTGGACACACGCTGCGCGTTGACGTCGTCGACGCTCGGCAACTGGATCTCGGCGACCGGCTGGCGGGTGGCCCGCTCGATCGCTTTGAGCAGGTGCCGCTCGCGCGGCGCCACGAACAGCAGTGCGTCACCGCTGCGTCCTGCACGACCGGTACGGCCGATGCGGTGCACATACGACTCGGTGTCGTGGGGAATGTCGTAGTTGACGACGTGGCTGATGCGCTCCACGTCGAGACCGCGGGCCGCGACGTCGGTGGCAACCAGGATGTCGAGGGCTCCGCTCTTGAGCTGACCGATGGTCCGCTCGCGCTGGGCCTGCACGATGTCGCCGTTGATCGCTGCGGCAGAGAAGCCCCGGGCACGGAGCTTCTCGGCGAGGTCTTCGGTGGCCTGCTTCGTGCGAACGAAGATGATCATCGCTTCGAAGGTCTCGACCTCGAGGATCCGGGTCAAGGCATCGAGCTTGCGCTGGTGCGACACGAGCACCCAGCGCTGGGTCGTATTCGAGGAGGTCGTGGTCTTCGACTTGACCGTGATCTCCTGCGGGTTGTTCAGGTACTGCTTCGACAGCCGGCGGATCGCGCCGGGCATCGTCGCCGAGAACAACGCGACCTGCTTGGTCTCGGGGGTGTCGGCAAGAATCCGCTCGACATCCTCCTGGAAGCCCATCGTGAGCATCTCGTCGGCCTCGTCGAGGACGAGGAATTCGAGCTCGGAGATGTCGAGGGTGCCCTTGGTGAGGTGATCGATCACACGTCCGGGGGTGCCGACGATGACCTGTGCACCGCGACGAAGACCGGCCAGCTGAACGCCGTAGGCCTGACCGCCGTAGATGGGCAGCACATGCAAGCCCGGGATGTGCGAAGAATACTTGCCGAAAGCCTCCGCCACCTGCAGCGCGAGCTCTCGGGTCGGCGCGAGTACGAGCGCCTGGGGCCGCTTCTTCGTGGTGTCGATCCGGGAGAGGATGGGCACCGCGAACGCGGCAGTCTTGCCGGTGCCGGTCTGAGCGAGACCGACTACGTCCCGACCCTCCAGCAGTGGTGGGATGGTAGCTGCCTGGATCGGCGACGGGGACTCATAACCCACGTCCGAAAGGGCCTGCAGCACACGGTCGTCGATGTCGAGATCGGCAAACGTGAGGGATGCGGTCTCCTGGTCGGGGGCGTTTTCTATTTCACTCATTTGACCAGCAGTTTATCGGATGGCTCGACGATTCCGTGCCACACCCACGCAAGAGTGTGCCGAAACACGCCCCGAACAGGTGTGTGTCGGCACTCATGAGAGACCCGGACACCGGACTCTACCCGCCGGTAGACCGGTGGAGCGCGCCATACTGGGGTGGTGCGACGGTATCCCTCGCGAGAAGAGGCCGGACGGCGGCTCGCCCGCTCGGTCGGACATCTCCGCGGAGCGGACACCGTGGTTCTCGCACTGCCCCGCGGCGGGCTTCCCGTGGCCCGCGAAGTCGCCCGAGCCCTCGACGCCCCCCTCGATGTGCTCGTCGTCCGGAAACTCGGAGTGCCCTGGAATCCCGAGCTTGCGATGGGCGCGATCGCCGAGGGGGGCATCCAAGTATTGAACGACGAGGTGATCCGGATCGCCGAGATCAGCGCCGACTCCATCGAACAGGTCCGGGCACGCGAGCATGTCGAGCTCGAACGTCGTGGCGCACTGCTGCGGTCCGGGCGGGAACGTGTCGCGCTGAACGGGTGCACCGCCGTGATCGTCGACGACGGGATGGCGACGGGGGCGACCGCAGCGGTCGCGTGCACGGCCGTACGGGCGGCCGGTGCCGCCCGGGTGGCGCTCGCCGTTCCCATCGCATCCCCCGACGCGGTGCGCCGGGTCGCGCAGGACGCGGACGAGGTGATCTGCCCGTGGGCACCGGCAGGCTACGACTCGGTGGGCGCGGGCTACTCCGATTTTCATCAGCTGAGTGACGACGAAGCTGCCCGCATCCTGAGAGAGAGCACCTGAACGCCCCGAACATAGCTTCGGTTTCAAGCTACCTACGGGTAGCTTTCGTGTTGTACATCACGCACAATGAACCCTGAAACTTCCCAAAACCGGCAGCCCGGGTGGTGCGGAAGTGAACGCATTGTGATGCAATGCACATCGCAAGTTCAAAAAGATGGAGGGGTCACAGATGGGTGAGATTGCCGTTCCGCAGTCGTTCGCGATTCCGGACGACGTGTCGATGGCAGATTCGGTGTTCCGGCACGAGAAGGAGTCACCCGACTTCGTTCCGTTCGAACGCCTCATCGACGGTAAATGGGTTCCGGTCAACGCGGTCCAGTTCGCCGCCGAGGTCCGCGCCGTCGCGAAAGGCCTGATGGCATCCGGGATCGAGCTGGGCGACCGCGTCGCGATCCTCTCGAGCACCCGCTACGAGTGGGTCCTGCTGGACTACGCGATCTGGACCGCAGGAGGCGCCACGGTCGCGATCTACGAGACGTCCGCGGCCGACCAGTCCAAGTGGATCCTCGAGGACTCGGGAACATCGCTGCTGATCGTCGAGAACTCGGAGCAGGCAGACGCCGTCCGGGAGGTCGCCGATGCTGCGCCGACCGTGCGCGAGCTGCTCCAGATCGAGGCTGCCTCGGGAGCCAAGGGTGCCGTCGAGGAACTCACCGCGCGTGGTGCCGCGATCACCGATGAGCAGGTCGAGGAACGTCGCAACCAGGTGAACGCGGAATCCGCAGCCACCCTCATCTACACCTCGGGCACCACGGGCCGGCCCAAGGGCGTGCAGCTCAAGCACCGCCACTTCTACGCCGAGTCCACTGCCGCGCAGCTCGGTCTGCCCGACTCGATGGAAGCGGGACAACGCACGCTGCTGTTCCTGCCGATGGCACACGTGTTCGCGCGACTGATCTCCTTCGCCTCGTTCGATCACAAGGTCACCGTGGGCCACACCTCGGATCTGACGACCCTGCTCGACCAGTTCGCCGAGTTCAAACCGAACTTCATCCTCTCGGTTCCGCGCGTGTTCGAGAAGGTCTACAACTCCGCCAAGCAGAAGGCCTACGACGGCGGCAAGGGCAAGATCTTCGACAAGGCGGCCGACACCGCAATCGAGTACAGCAAAGCACTCGAAGCGGGTGGCCCCGGACTCGTCCTCAAGGCCAAGCACGCCCTGTTCGACAAGCTCGTCTACGGCAAGCTTCGCGCTGCACTCGGCGGAAACGCGACGAGGGCCGTGTCGGGTGGAGCCGCACTCGGCGCGCGCCTCGGCCACTTCTTCCGCGGTGTCGGCGTCACGGTGTACGAGGGCTACGGCCTCACCGAGACGACGGGCGGCATCGTCATGAACACCCCGAAGCATCAGAAGGTCGGCACCGTCGGACGCCCTCTCGACGGACACTCCGCGAAGATCGACGAAGACGGCGAGCTGCTGCTCAAGGGCCCCATCGTGTTCGACGGCTACTGGCAGAACGACGAGGCCACCGCCGACTCGATCCGCGACGGCTGGTTCCATACCGGCGACATCGGCACGATCGACTCCGACGGGTTCATCTCGATCACCGGACGCAAGAAGGAACTCATCGTCACGGCCGGCGGAAAGAACGTCGCGCCTGCCATCCTCGAGGATTCCCTGCGCGCACACCCGCTGATCAGCCAAGTCCTCGTCGTGGGCGACGCGAAGCCGTTCATCGGCGCACTCATCACCATCGACTCGGAAACGCTCCCCGGCTGGCTCGAGCGCAACAGCCTGCCTGCGGACACCGCGTTTACGGATCTCATCAAAAACGCCGACCTGATCGCCGAGATCGATTCGGCCGTGGCAGCCACGAACGCCAAGGTGTCGAAGGCCGAGGCCATCAAGAAGTACCGCATCCTCGAGTCGGACTTCTCGATCGAGACCGGTGAGCTGACCCCGACGCTCAAGCTCAAGCGCAACATCATTCACGAGAAGCACGGTGCGGCGATCGAGGCGATCTACTCCTGATCCGCCTGTTCCCCCGCGAGCACCTCTGAGCGAAAGTGCCGTTCACTCGACTGGTCGAGATGAACGGCACTTTCGTTCGTTCAGGAGGAGGCGTTCAGAGCCGGTGACCCGTGACGTCGAGGACGAATTCCGCGATGTCGCGGGTAACGGCGCGATGGACGGGTTCGTGAAGCAGATCGTGCCCCGCGTCGGGGTACTCGTCGAACTGCAGGTTCGGCACCTTCGCGGCCCAGGCCCGCACCGGTTCGATGGGGGCGAGCCGATCGTCGATCCCGTGTACGGCGAGAACGGGCAGCCCGGCCTCGGCCAGTGCCCGCGCGAACTCGGGTCGTGTCGCCGTTCGCGGGGTTCCGCACAGGACCGCGGCCCGGAATCGGCCGGCGTCGGTGTGCAGCAGCGCCAGCGCCGACGCCGCCCCGAGAGAATGCCCCATCAGCACGAGTGGAATCCCGGTGTCCTCCGCGATCGCGGTCAACGCGGACAGGTCGGCCGCGTGAGATGCAACGGACCCCGGGGCATCGGGTGTGCCCTCGGACAATCCGTGCCCGGCCAGGTCGATACCCCACAATGCGATACCGCGCGCGCCGAGGCCCGCGGCAAAGCGGTGGTAATGGCCGGTGTGCTGCCGGATGCCGTGCGCGAAGACGATACCGGCAGAAGCCGCGTCGGTGGTCCAGCTGCGGTAATGGGTGCGGCCTGCGGCCCCGTCGAAGAACGGCATGGGTGCATTATCCGCTCACCAGCAGTGGCCCTCGCCGCGGTAGGTAGGAACGGTCGTGCGAGCACCGGCGTCGACGATGTGGATCTGCCCGAATCTCTCGCACAGCTCCCCCGCCTTCGCGTGCCTGAACCACACACGCCCACCGATCGGGACATCCGACGCAGCACGCCCACGCACGGGGGTCTGTACCTCTCCCGCTCCCTCGTTGCGCAGCAGTGTCAGCCCCGCAGGCCGGACAGGTCGGGGTATCCGGGCCGCACCCGGTGGCCCCGACGCGATGTACCCACCGCCGAACAGGGTGGTGATCGACGGGGCAGGTTTACGCACGGCGGACAACGCGAAGAACAACGAAGGATTCGGAGTGAACGAGCGGTAGGCGTCGAACAACGTCGGTACGTACAGTCCCGACCCCGCGGTGACCTCGGTGACAACCGGATCGGACGAGCTCACCTCGAGCGATCCGGTACCTCCGCTGTTGACGATCTCGAGGTCGCCGACGACCGCGCGAACCGCATCGACCACCTCGCCCCGCCGTGTCGCGAGTTCCCGCGCCGACATTCGCTTGACCATCCGGACGGGCAGCGACGAATCGGGCAGGCCCGCGATCTGTGCCTCGTAGAACATGATTCCGACGACGTCGAACCCCCCGGCCGCCGCCACCCGTGCGAGCGCGGCTGCCTGATCCGGGGTGCGCAGCGGCGACCGTCGCACCCCGAGATGCACCGGCCCGACACGAAGCGATGCATCGATATCGAGGCATACCCGAGGACGAACAGCACCGGTGCCCACCGCGTTCCGGATCAGATCCAGCTGCGCAGGAGCATCGACCATGAGGGTCACCGACCCGAGCGCGACGGGGTCGGACGCAAGTCCCGCGAGTGCCGCGCGGTCGACGGTGGGGTACCCGAGAAGGACATCGCGCGCACCGTGCGAGATGAGCCACAGCGCCTCGCGCAACGAGTACGACATGATGCCTCGAAATCCACCCTGCGCGGTGAGACCGGAACCCAGTACCTCCTCGAGCACGGTTCGGCAGCGCACCGACTTGCTCGCGACCCGGACGGGGGTGCCCGATGCGCGACGGACCAGATCGTCCGCGTTGCGACGCAGTGTGGTCAGGTCCAACGCCGCGAAGGGTGGATCCAGATCCGACGTTGCCTCATCGAGGCGATCGAGAACAGCAGTGTTGCCGGGTACAGCAGTATTTCCGGGTACAGCAGTGCTCAAGGGTGATCCCATCGGTGTGGAGGTGGGCGATCAGGCTTTGTCGACGGCGCGATGTGCGATGATCCCCGCCATGTCGTCGAGTTCACTGACGATCGAATCGCTTTCCTGGTCGACGAGCCAGCGCAACGTGAAGCCGTCGATGAGTGCGAGCGCGGTCCGCGCAACGCTCTCGATCGGCTCCGTCCACGTCGTCCCGGTTTGTTCGGCACACGCGGTGAGGAAGGCGTGCGCCTGTTCGTCCATGATGCGGTACTGCTGTACGGCGATGTCGCCACCGAGCGCGGCACCCGCATTGCGGTGACGAAGCGAATAGGTGGTGATCTCGTAGGTGAGGAGTTGACGTCCGGCGGTCGCCTCGATCGACGGCCACGCCGCGCTGAGTCCTTTGAACAGCAGTTCTCGCAGGCCACGGACGCCCTGTGGTGCGGGCTCGTCGTGGGGTACGTCGAACGCCGTCTGCATGGTGTCGGCGAGTTGCTGGATCAGCGTTTCGGCCATCGCAACGACAAGGGCTTCCTTACTGTCGAAGCAATAATGCACCACCCCCAGGGATACCCCGGCGTTCTCCGCAACCGCCCGGACGGTGACTGCTCCGACCCCGCCCCGTCCGGCCAATTCCAGTGCAGATTCGACGAGTTGGGTTCGACGCTCCTCCGCAGGCAACCGGTTCGACATTCCCCGATCGTAGATCGGGCGCGCGTCCAAGACCCGGGTATTGACCTGAACGCCTGTCCAGGTCGATCATGGGGCAATGGCGACCTGGCACAATTGGGCACGGACCGAGCGTTCGAACCCGCAGCGGTTCGACACGCCGGAAAGCACGGACGAGCTCGCAGCAGTGGTCGCGCGCTCCGTAGAACAAGGCCGACACGTCAAGGCCGTCGGCGCGGGCCATTCCTTCACCGGCGCTGCCGTCACCGATGGAACTCTGCTTTCACTCGACCGGATGACCGGGATCGAGACCGTGTTGCCCACCGCGACCGGCGCGCTCGTGAGCGTGCGGGCGGGGACGCGACTCCACGACCTGAGCGAACAGCTGTGGGCACTCGGTCTCGCGCTACCCAACCTCGGCGACGTCGACGTCCAGTCCGTGGCCGGAGCGATCTCCACCGGGACTCACGGAACCGGTGCGGGTTTCACCGGTCTCGCAGCGCAGGTTCGTGCCGTGACGACGGTGCTCGCCGACGGATCGGTCGTCGAGTGTTCCCCCGCTCACCAGCCCGAACTGTTCGAGGTCTCCCGACTCGGCATCGGAGCCGTCGGTGTGCTCTCGAGCGTGACGTTCGACTGCGTGGCCGCATTCCGACTCCGTGCCCACGAGGCGCCCGGCTCCTTGCACGAGACGCTCGACAGCCTCGACGACCGACTCCGCGCCGACCATTTCGAGTTCTACTGGTTCCCCCACACCGACGGCGTGCTCACCAAGAGCAACACTCGACTCCCCGGTACCACGCCGGTCGACCCGGTCGGACGGATCAGGGGATTCATCGACGACGAAGTCCTGTCCAACGGCGTGTTCAACGCGTTCCAGCACCTCGGAACGCGAGTGCCCACGCTGATCCCCGGCCTCAATTCCGTGTCGTCGCGTGCACTGTCGGAGCGCACGTACACCGACCGCAGTCACCGGGTGTTCGCATCGAATCGGCGTGTGCGGTTCAAGGAGATGGAGTACGCGATACCGGTCGACGCGCTACCCGCGGTGCTCGACGAGATCGCCGCATGGCTGCGCCGCTCCGCACTGAGGATCGGGTTTCCGATCGAAGTGCGATTCGCGGCCGCAGACGACGTCTGGTTGTCCACCGCCCACGGTCGCGCCACCGCCTACGTGGCGGTGCACCAGTTCCACCGCGGCGAGCATCGCGAGTACTTCTCGGCCGTCGAGGCCATCGCCCGGGCCGTCGGCGGGCGCCCGCATTGGGGGAAACTGCACGGACTCACCGCCGCTGATCTGAGCGAAGCGTATCCCCGGTTCGGCGACGTCATCGCGGTGCGCGACCGTGTCGATCCGCAGCGCGTCTTCGACAACGAGTATCTGCAACGCGTACTCGGCGCGTAGTACGCGGATCCGATACTCGCGTGGTACTGATCCGATTCAGAGGAAGGCAGCGCGCATCGAATTGTCCGCCAAGACCTTTCGTTCCTCATCGGTCAATCCCAGCTGCTCACGCAATGCGGTGAAGGCATCGTCCACATACCCGCCGAAGTACGCGGGGTCATCGGAGTTCACGGTCACCGACAGCCCTGCTTCGAGCATGCGGCGCAGCGGATGATCCGCAAGCGTATCGACCACCCGCAACCTGACATTCGACAACGGGCACACCGTCAAGGGAATCTGTTCGTCCACCAGCCGCGTGACGAGTTCCGGGTCTTCGAGGGATCGGATGCCGTGGTCGATGCGCTCGGCGCCGAGTAGATCCAGCGCCTGCCGGACATACTCCGGAGGGCCCTCCTCGCCCGCGTGCGCCGTGATGCGCAGACCTTCCGCGCGGGCCCGCGCGAACACGTCCTCGAACAGCGACGGCGGGTATCCGACCTCCGCAGAGTCGAGTCCGAGGGCGATGATCGGGGCCTGCATCTTCATCAGATCCGAGAACGTGTCGTTCGCTTCGGCCACGGGGCGATCGCGCACGATCGACGCGATCATCGCGGCGTCGATGCCGTACTCGCGGCGCGCACCGGCGGCGGCGTCCGCAAGACCGTCGACGACCTCACGCAACTCCACTCCGCGCGCCGTGTGGGCCTGCGGATCGAAGAAGAACTCGGCCCGGGTGATACCGGCCCGCGCTGCCCGCGCGAAGTACGCGCGGGCAAGGTCGGCAAAGTCCTGTGCCGTGCGCAGGACTTCCATGTTGGCGTAGTAGAGGTCGAGGAAGGACACGAGATCACCGAACTCGTATCGGCTGCGCAGATCGTCGAGGTCCCGATACGGGAGCTCGATTCGATTGCGTTCCGCGAGGGCGAAGATCAGCTCGGGTTCGAGGGTTCCTTCGATGTGAACGTGCAGTTCCGCCAAGCCGTGCTCATGCGGCACCGTGTGTTCCTCGACCATCGCTGTATTGCCCTTCCAGACGGGTGCACGCTTCTCGACGAATGCGATTGCACCCTTGCGTGTTTCCGGAAAAGGATACCCGACCTGCAAAGGAGCACTGGGTCACAGACACCGCCGCCGGATGTGGCACGTCACGACACCCGCACCGCGACAGGATTGACGAAGCCTGCGGCGTCGATGGAGACCTGGTCGCCGGTGCGGAACCAGCCGTCGTCGAACATCGCGGCGGTCGCAGCCGGATTGTTCCGATAACCGCGGGCGACGCTCGGCCCACGGCACAGCAGTTCGCCTCTGCCGTCCTCCGCATCGGGGCCGAGCAGCGCGACCTCGATCCCGCCGAAGGGCACACCGACACTGCGCGGGTGCCTGCGACGGTGCTCGGACGGGAGCAGCAGACCGATCCCTCCGGTCTCGGCCACACCCCATCCGCGGATGCAGCGGGAGGCGGGGAACGACGCCCGCAGATGCCGCCACGGCACGCGGGTTCCTCGCGTGCCCGCCGCGACGACGGTTCCTCCGAACGCGAGGGTCGGGAGCAACTGCACGCTGCATCCGACCGCCGTGGACAACGGTGTGGTGATCACGGTGCGGCCGGGTTCGTTCACCAGATCCATGGCATGCCCCACGGCCTCGATCGTCGACAGAACGTTCGAGTTGGTCAGTTCCACACCTCGCAGTTCGGCGCCACAGCCTCGGACGTAATAGAGCAACGCCAATTCGGTGGGTGAGGCACCGCCGTCGAGGAACGGGACTCCCTCCGGAAGGGGGCCGTCGAGGATCAGTACGGCACCACTGTCGAACGCCATCCAGTCGATCTCGGTGTCGCTGCACGTGGGGTCGGGCAGGACGGGCACACCACCTGCGAGAACGACCCCGAGGAATGCGCGCAACCACTCGAAGCCGTTCCGGTAATGCACGAGGACGCGGTCGGCCGGGCCGACGCCTTGGTCGAGGAGCCCTCCGGCAACCTTCGCAGCTTCGGTCCACAGGTCGCGGTAGGTGATCGCACCTCCGTCGCCGTCGACCGCTGCCACACGGTTCGAGTACCGCAGCGCACTGCGATCGAGCATTTCGGCAAGGCACGGTTCCAGGTCTTCGTAGTGCAGGATCCCGCCGGAACGGCGCATGACGCGTTCGCCCTGCAGCCAACCTGCTCCCGCGGATTTTCCGACGACCGCCAGCGACATCGCAACCTCCCAACGCCGTCCGTGACTGCACTATATGGCGTAGGTCACATTCTGGCCGGGGAACTGTGTTTCGATGTGTGCCGAA
This sequence comes from Rhodococcus sp. NPDC060086, assembly GCF_042730275.1. Taxonomy (NCBI): domain Bacteria; kingdom Bacillati; phylum Actinomycetota; class Actinomycetes; order Mycobacteriales; family Nocardiaceae; genus Rhodococcus; species Rhodococcus sp. NPDC060086. The sequence continues at coordinate 143,054 of NZ_JBHWWZ010000002.1, read as the reverse complement.
TCTTCGGCTGCTGAGGACGAGCGAAACTCACCGACGCGACGAATCCCACTGTCAACGCTGCCGCAGGCAACCACATCGACTGCGCCATCGATGCCGCGTACGCCTCGCGTACGGGTTCGGGCAGATCACCGACAGCGGTCTGCGACACCCCGTCCCCGAGGCCGCGGGCCGACAGCAGTGCGGCCATCACGGCAGCGATCGCCGCGCTGCCGAGGACCGCGCCCAGCTGCCGGGTGGCGTTGTAGACGCCCGAACCGGCGCCCGCCAGCCGGAGGTCGAGGTTGCGTGTGGCGGTGGTCGACAGAGTCGACCAGATCCCCGCCGATGCGAAGCCGGTCAACCCGATCGGCAACAGGAGCTGCCAGGCCTGCGCGTCCGGGGTCATCGCCGACGAGAGCCACACGAACGCGACGGCCAGCAGCGCGAAAGCGGGGCCCGCGACATACCTCGGATGCACCCGATCGACGAGGCGCCCGACGAACGGTGCGAGTCCACCGCTCAACACCGCCATCGGCACCATGAGGAGCGCCGACTCGGTGGGGCCCAGGCCCCGGACATCCTGCGCGTAGAACATCAGCGGAAGCATGAAGGCGGTGATCGAGAAGCCGATCGACGCGATCCCGATGTTCGCGAGCGCGAAGTTCCGGTCGCGGAACAAGACCAGTGGCACCAGCGGTTCTCCCCGCCCCAGCGACTGGTACCACACGAAGATCACCAGGATCGCGATACCGATGCCGATACTCGTCCACACGCCCGGCGACCACGGATACTCGCCGGCCCCCTGGAGTCCGAACACCAGGAAGAACATGCCCACGCCGCTGAGGATCACTCCCGGAACATCGAACCGGTGGGCCTGGGTCGGGAGAACAGGGACGAACCGCACTGCCAGCACGAACGCGACCAGCCCCAACGGAACATTGACGAAGAAGATCCATTCCCAGCCGAGTCCGTCGACGAGCACCCCGCCGGCGAGCGGCCCGACCAAGGTCGCGACCCCGCCGACGGCACCCCACATTCCCATTGCCGTCCCGCGCCGGTCGGGCGGGAAGACGCGGGTGATCACGGCCATCGTCTGCGGAGACATCAGCGCTGCCCCGAACCCCTGCAGGACACGCGCCACGATCAGCGTCTCGATCGTCGACGACATCCCACACCACAGCGATGCGAAGGTGAACACCACCAGCCCGGACAGGTAGAGCCTGCGCTGGCCGAATCGGTCGCCGAGGCGACCGGTGATCAGCAGGGGTACCGCGTACGCCAGCAGATAGGCGCTGGTGACCCACACGACACTCTCGATATCCGCGTCGAGCGCGCGCATGATGGCCGGATTCGCCACCGACACGATCGTGCTGTCCACCAGAATCATGAAAAAGCCGAGGCACAATGCGCCGAGGGCGGGCCAATGAGAGTCGGGTACGGCAGGTTCGTCCCCAGATCTCACTACACGTCCTCTCCACGGTCTCCGGGATACGGTATCCGCGTGGACCCCCATCTCTCGAGCATCGCGACCCTCGCGTGGTGTCGTGAACTCGGCCTTGCCGACGACGCCCTCTCCTCCGGTGGACTCGTGACGAACGTGGACGATACGGCCACCACGGTGCGAGTACTCCGAATCGGCGACACCGTCGCCGTGGTGGGCCCCGAGCCGGCGGTATCCGCTGTGACCGCTCTCTCCGCGGACCCGGACGAAGGTGCCGTGCGCTCCGCGGCCGGTGGTTACGCGGCGCGTGCCGAGGTGCTCTGCCTGTGCCCGGAGTGGACGGACGCGGTACGGGTCGAGGATCCGTTGATCTCGCACGACACCGCCGACCTCGCCGAACTGTTGCGACGCTGCCCACCCGACGACGGCACCGAGGTCGGGCCGGACGTGCCCGATCGTGCATTCGTCCTGCTCGACGACGACCACCAGCCGCTCGCCGTTGCGGGCTACCGCGAACTCCAGTCGCTTCTCGCGGATGTGAGGGTCCTGACGACACCGGAGAATCGGCGTCTCGGCCTGGGTGCCACCGTCGCGACACTGTGCACACACGAAGCACTCGACGCCGGCCTGATCCCCCTGTGGCGGGCTCGCCACGACAATCTCGCGGCGCGGGGACTCGCAGCGGTGTCGGGATATGTCGAGTGGGGAACCCTCATCACAGTGCGTATGTCGGCCAGGTAGCCGACCCGAGTTGTATCCGACCCGAGTTGTATCCGACCCGATGGCAGGAGTCTCCGTGAGCGACAACAGCACAGACAGCCAGGCAAGCTACGTGGCGCCGGGTACCGAGTTCACCCGCGACACCAACTACATTTCGACGCGGATCACCGCAGACGGCCGCGACGGATACCCCGTCGAAGCGGGTCGCTACCGTCTCGTCGCGGCACGTGCCTGCCCGTGGGCGAACCGCACATTGATCGTGCGACGACTACTCGGTCTCGAGGACGCACTGTCGCTGGGTCTGTGCGGTCCGACCCACGATGAGCGCAGCTGGACTTTCGATCTCGACCCCGGTGGCGTCGACCCGGTGCTGGGCATCGGACACCTCCAGGACGCCTACTTCGCGCGGCAACCCGACTACCCCCGCGGCATCACGGTGCCCGCCATCGTCGACGTCCCCACCGGACAGGTGGTGACCAACGACTACGCGCAGATCACCTTGGACTTCTCGACCGAATGGACCGCATTCCACCGCGACGGAGCACCGGATCTGTACCCGGAGTCGCTGCGGAGCGAGATCGACGAGGTCGCGGATCTTGTGTACCGCGATGTCAACAACGGCGTCTACCGGTGCGGCTTCGCCGGTTCACAGGACAAGTACGACGCAGCGTTCGACCGGTTGTTCGCCCGACTCGATTGGCTGGAGGAACGGCTCACCGACCGGCGCTATCTGGTGGGCGAGACGATCACCGAAGCCGACGTGCGGCTGTTCACCACCCTCGCCCGGTTCGATCCGGTCTATCACGGTCATTTCAAATGCAACCGCAACCCGCTCACCGCGTTCCCGGCGCTGTGGGGCTACGCGCGCGATCTGTTCCAGACGCCCGGCTTCGGCGACACCACCGACTTCGTGCAGATCAAACAGCACTACTACATCGTGCACACCGATGTGAATCCGACGCAGATCGTGCCGAAGGGCCCCGACCTGTCGGGCTGGGTGACTCCGCACGGCAGGGAAGAACTCGGTGGCCGGCCCTTCGGGGACGGCACACCGCCTCCCCCGCCGCGTGCGGAGGAGACGGTGCCGTCGGATCACATGCCTCTCTGAATCCTCTCCGAGTCCCCTCTCTGAATCACTGACCGAATCCGTGCCCCGCATAGGTGCCGATGCTCCAGAACACCCCTTGCGGGTCGCGGCACGTGAAGCCGTGTGAGCCGTAGTCCTCGTCGCGCATCTCCACGGTGACGGTCGCGGCGGAGGCACGGACCTTCTCGTAGAGGTCATCCGCGAGAGCGTCCTCGGGGACGACGAGGTACACGGTTCCCGAGTCTGCGTGCTGATCGAGCGGGGTGTCGCGCCCGGCGGAGCCGAGCATGATGCCTCCGCCATAGGGCCACGTCAGTTCTGCGTGATCGATGCGGTCGCCTTCGCCGTAGCAGGCGGATTCGGTGAATCCGAGAGTGTCGACGAGGAAGCTGATTGCGCCTCGGGCATCGGTGTAGGCGAGGCACGGCCACACGTTCGGGGCGCGGTTGTCGGTGGTGGATCGGTCCTGGTTTGCTGCTGTGCTGGTCATGAAGACAAGCCTTCCTCGGATGAGGCGTCGGAGTCTTGGACGAATGGGAACACCTCATCCTGTCTCCAGCGCGACGGTGGCACGCCCGCGAATTCACGCCACTCGCGGGCGAGATGGGCCTGGTCGTAGAACCCGCAGCCGACCGCCACCTCGGACAGGCGCGCCTCAGGCCTGCTCAGCATCGTCTTCGACCGGGCGAACCTGGCGATGCGTGCGGATTCCTTGGGCGTGACCCCGAGCTCCGCGGTGAAGCGTGCCGTCAGATAGCGGCGGCTCCATCCGAGATCGCCGGCCACATCGCGCACTGCGATGCCGGGGCGGGCGACGAGTTGCTGCCATGCGTACGCCACACGCGCATCCATCTGCACGGCATCGCGAGCACCGAACAATCGCCGGGTGAGGACACGGTCGAGAATCGCGAAGCGCTCCGGCCAACCGGGTGTCGCGGCTATCCGCTCGAGCAGTTCCTGCGCATCGACGCCCAGCAGGTCCTCGAGTTCGACCACCCACGCGCCGAGCGCGGATGTAGGAACCCCGAGAAGCGCGCGGGCTCCCGCAGGCGTCAACGCAAGCTGAATGCCGTGCTGGTTGCCGTCGTGCGCGATCGTCACCGGTGATGTGGTGAGGCCACTGGCCAGTGCCGAGAACCGGCCGGGTTTCTGGCCCGGCGCGGCCGCCCTGGCAATGTCGACGGGCTGATCGAGGCTCAGAACGACGGTGAGGTCCGGCGACGACAGACCCAGATGTCGGCCCGGAGGAAAGCCCGTCAACCGATATCCTTCGTACTGACGCACGTAGGGTTGCAGCACCGGCGCCGGCCGCTGCCGGACGCCGTCGGACATGCCGACTGGAATGGACGACCGGACCACAACCTCCAGCGTAGCCACCTGCGGACACACGACAAGGATCGAAATGAGCGAGAAGTCCGGCGCCGTCGACAAGAACGGTGAGCCCATCAAGGGTGGCGCGATCGAACGCGCGCTCATCACCCTGCTCGACAACGGCAGCCGGCTGCAGGGCCCCGCAGTCGCCAAATACGTCGCTCTGCTGCGTCGTGCACATCCCGACGAAGCACCGGCGCAGATCATCGCGCGCCTCGAGAAGCAGTTCCTCAACACCATCACGGGCAGCGGTGCCGCAGCCGGGGCCACCGCCGCCTTCCCCGGCGTCGGAACGATCGCTGCCATCGGGGCGATCGGCGCGGAATCGGTGTTCTTCCTCGAAGCATCGGCGCTGCTGACACTCGCTGTCGCGTCGGTGCACGGAATCGAACCTCACGACCACAACCAGCGCCGCGCGCTGGTGCTCGCGATCGCACTCGGTGACTCCGGTAAGGAGATCGTCGCGGCGGCGACCGGAACATCGCTGAAGAACTGGCCGAAGGCACTGACCGGGCAGGTCGGCAGCAAACAGCTCAAGCTGATGAACAACACGCTCGTGAAGAAGTTCGTCCGAAAGTATGCGGCCAGGCGCGGGGCACTTCTCATCGGCAAGCTCGTACCCGCAGGTATCGGTGCCGCGATCGGTGGCGCCGGCAACCGGACGATCGGCAAACGCACGATCATCAACGCGCGCGAAGCCTTCGGAACACCTCCCGCGACGTGGCCGGCCGAGCAGAGCGCGTTGCCGTCACGCCCGGCACCGACGTTGGAAGGCTGAGGTACTCGCCTCGATTCTGCCTGCACGTATGCTCGCGGCGACACAACCGCGAGAGGTAACCGGGGGAACATTTCCGTGACAGCACCGTCAGCGAACACTCCGCACGGGCAGCCGCATTTCACCGCACCGGCAAGCGGACCCCCTCCCGGGATCGTTGTAGAAGGGCTCACCAAGACGTTCGGCAACGTCACCGCCGTGTCGAACCTGAGTTTCACCGTGCCCCGGGGTTCGATCACCGGTTTTCTCGGCCCGAACGGGTCGGGCAAGACGACGACGCTGAGCATGCTGACGGGTCTGGTGCGACCCTCCGCAGGTGCCGCGTACATCGACGGCGTGCCGTTCACTCGGCTCGATCAGCCCGCTCAGATCGTGGGCGCGGTGCTCGACGCGCACAGCGCGCATCCGAAGCACACTGCGGCCACCCATCTGAGGGCGTACTGCGCGGCGATGGGTGTGCCCGACGAGCGGGCCGTTCGGATGCTCGACCTCGTGGGGCTGACCCCGGCAGCGCGTCGACGCGTCGGTGAGTTCTCGCTCGGGATGCGCCAGCGCCTCGCGTTGGCGACTGCGCTGCTCGGCCAGCCGCGCTATCTGGTGCTCGACGAACCCGCCAACGGTCTCGACCCCGAGGGAATGGCGTGGCTTCGCGACTTCCTCGTGACGTTTGCGAGAAACGGCGGCACCGTCCTGATCTCGAGCCACATCCTCCGCGAGGTCGAGCAGATGGCCGACCATCTGGTCATCGTCAGCCGCGGGGCACTCGTGATGCAGAGCAGCATGACGGATCTGCGCAGCGCGTACCGGTCTCGCGTGCTCGTCGCGGCGTCCGACCCCGTGACGCTGGCGACTGCACTCGCCGCGAACGGATTCACCGACGCGCAGATCCAGCCCGACGGCCGATTGGCCGTTGTGGGGGTCGAACCCGACCGCATCGCCGCACTTGCGGGTGAACACGGCATCACGCTGTTCGGCACGAGCATCGAGCACGTCGACCTCGAACAGGTCTTCCTGGCCATGACAGCCGGCCAGTACACGGCCGCACCCCAGAACTTCGGTGCACCCCAGAACTTCGGCGCACCCCAGAACTTCCAGCAACCGCCGACCGGACCCGGAGGACACTCGTGACCGCACTCTTGACAGCCGAGTTCCGGAAGGTGCTCGGCCTGCGGTACTGGTGGATCCTGGGTATCGCGCCGCTGGTGGTGGGGTTGTTCTGCGGGGCGCTCACGCTCCCGGTGATGCGTCAGGTCGAGGACATTCTCGGGCCCGGCTTCGCCGAGGCTGCCGCGGCTGCGGTGGGCATCTCGTTCGCGCTCGCCCTGGTGTTCCTGTTCGCCGCGCTGTTCGGTGTGGTCAACACCGGTGGTGAATACCAGCACCGCACCGTGATCACTACTTTCCTCACCACCCGTGGCCGCGACCTGGTGATCGCCTCCAAGTACGCGACCGCAGCGCTGTTCGGGTTGCTGTACTGCGTGATCGTCGAGTTCGTATCGGCTCTGACCATCCTCATGTTCGGCGGCGGCTTCTCGGGCGCCGACCTCGGCGGCATCGCCGGTGTCCTCGGCACCGGTCTGCTCTGCGCGGTGCTGTGGGCACTCATCGGCTCGGGTCTCGGACTTCTCACCGGTTCGATGGTCGGCAGTGTTGTCGCGATCTGCGCGTGGGTTCCTTTCGGGGAGCTGACCGTCTCGCTCGTGCTCCACGGCATCGGACTCGGGGGTGTGGCGCAGTTCCTGCCCGCCCAGGTCACCTGGTACGCGTTGTTCGGAGTCGTGGACCTGTCCGGTGAGGCAGAGATGCCGGTGTCGTGGCCGCTGGCCCCGCTCGTCCTGATCTTCTGGACCGCGTTGATCTGCGGGCTCGGGTGGTGGCGGACCCGCAGTCGCGATCTCACCTGAGCACCGCCGTCGTAGCACTGCTGTCGTAGTCCGCCGCTAATGTCGGAGGAAATGCCACACGACACACACGCCCCAGGTTGGGTCCGCCGACTCGGCGCGGAATGCATGCGTCATCGGGGAACGGCGATCGGCGCACTCGTGCTCACGGCCATCGCCGCGCTGATCGATATCGCCTTTCCGCTGCTCACCAAGGTCGCACTCGACAGCGCCACCGGTGAGGGCACCGAATTCGCTTCGGTGCCCAACCTGATCGGACTCGCTGCCGCAGCGATCGCGGTGGGCGCCGCCGTCCGCTTCGGATGCCAGTACGGGCGACGGATGCTGGCGGGCAGACTCTCGCTGGATGTCCAACACGATCTCCGATTACGCCTTCTCGGCTCGCTGCAACGACTCGACGGCCACGGTCAGGATCGAATCCGAACCGGACAGGTGGTGTCGCGCTCGATCACCGACCTTCAGCTCATCCAGGGCCTGCTCGCGATGGTCCCGATGTCGGCGGGCGCATTGCTGCAGCTCACCTTGGCCCTCGTGATCATGACGTCGCTCTCACCCCTGCTCACGCTGATCGCCGTCGCCACCGTGCCCGTCATCGTGACCATCGTGCGGGTGGTCCGCCCGAAGCTCTTCGCCGCGACATGGTCGTCGCAGCAGCGTGCCGCCGACCTCGCACAACACGTCGAGGAGACTGTCACCGGTGTTCGGGTGGTCAAGGGGTTCGGGCAGGAGGACCGAGCCGTCGACCAGCTCGAGAACCACGGCCGGATCCTGTACTCCGAGCGCATGCGGGCGGCACGGATCAACGCGCGGTTCGCCGCGCCGATGGGTGCGATCCCGCAGCTCGGTCTGGTCGCGACGATCGTGCTCGGCGGCTGGCTCACCTTGAACGGCACCATCACGGTCGGCACGTTCGTCGCGTTCACCGCGTACGTCGCGACGATGAGCGCGACCACCCGCACCTTGGCTCAGGTCGTGATCATGGCGCAGCTCTCCCGCGCCGCGGTCGAGCGGGTGTACGAGGTGATCGACACCGAGCCCGACGTCGCTGATCCTCCGCATCCGGTGCCGCTCCCCGACGGCCCGCTCGGGCTCGCCTTCCGCAACATCACCTTCGGTTTCGACGAGGGTCGCGACGTACTCGACGGAATGGAACTCGAGGTGCCGCCCGGCGAGACCGTCGCGATCGTCGGGCCCGCCGGGTCGGGTAAGACCGCATTGTCGCTGCTCGCGCCGCGCTTCTACACGCCGTCGTCGGGCGCCGTGTGCCTGACATCCGACGGCGACGACATCGATGTGGCCTCGCTGCGCGCCGACCGGCTACGCGAAGCGGTGAGCCTCGTGTTCGACGAGCCGTTCCTGTTCTCCGACACCATCGCGTCGAACATTGCACTGGGTAGGCCGGACGCATCCGACGAGGAGATCCGCGCCGCCGCCACCGCGGCCCGTGCCGACGAGTTCATCGAATCCCTGCCCGACGGATACGACACCATCGTCGGCGAACGCGGCCTCACGCTGTCGGGTGGGCAACGGCAGCGTGTCGCGCTGGCCCGCGCGCTGTTGCTCGATCCTCGGGTGCTGATCCTCGACGATGCGACATCCGCGGTGGACGCCGAGACGGAGGCCGCGATCTACGCCGCGCTGCGCGGCCGACCCGACCGCACCACCTTGGTGCTCGCGCACCGGCGGTCGACGCTGACGCTCGCCGACCGTGTCGCGGTGCTCGACGGCGGCAGGATCGTCGACATCGGGACCGTCGACGAACTCGACCGGCGCAGCCCGGTGTTCCGACGTCTGCTGACCGGCACGACGTCGGACCCGCCGGTGTCGCCCGAAGTGCCTGCGCCCTCCGGATCGCATGCGCTGTGGCCCGAGGCAGCGACCGCGGCCGAGTCACCCGGCAGGCCGGCTGCCGTCGCTCCCCCGGCCCGCGGCCCAGGGGGTGGTGGAGGCGGCCCTATGAGCGGCGCGCTCGGCTCGGTGGCGCCCACCCCGGAACTACGCGCGGCGGTCGCGGCCTTGCCACCGGCCACGGAGGAACCCGGTACCGCACCCGAACTGCAGTCTCGTGCGCTGCGCCGACCCGATCCGGAGTTCCGGCTCATGCGCACGCTGCGCCCGGTGCGCGGGCTGCTCGCCGTGGTGATTCTCTGCCTGGCTGTCGAGTCCCTCACCAACATCGCGTTCCCGTCGATCGTGCGGTTCGCCGTCGACCGCGGGGTCACCCCCGGCGACCCCGAGATGTTGTGGCTGGCCGCAGTCATGGGTGTGGGCCTCGCTCTGCTCGCGTGGGCCGTGGTCGCTGCCATGACGGTGCTCACCGCCCGCGCCGGAGAACGTGTGCTCTTCGGATTGCGGGTGCGCAGCTACGCACACCTGCAGCGACTGGGTCTCGACTACTACGAGCGGGAGCTGTCGGGCCGGATCATGACCCGGATGACGACCGACGTCGACGCGCTGTCGCAGTTCATCCAGACCGGATTGTCGACCGCCGTCGTGAGCGTATTGACCCTGCTCGGCATCTCGGTGGCGTTGCTGGCCACCGACGCCTCGCTCGCAGTCGTGGTGTTGAGCGTCATCCCGGTGCTGGTGGCGGCCACACTCTGGTTCCGGAAGGTGTCGGGCACGGCGTATGCGGTCTCGCGTGAACGTATCTCCCTCGTCAACGCCGATTTCCAGGAGAACATCACCGGACTGCGCGCAGCGCAGGCGTACCGCCGTGAGGAGACTTCCGCGCGCCGGTTCGCCGAACGCGCCGACGCGTACCGCCGCAGCCGGATGCGGTCTCAGCGGGCGATCTCCCTGTTCTTCCCGTTCATCACGTTCCTGTCGGATCTGGCGTTGGCCGCCGTCGTGTTCGTGGGTGCGCGGGAGGTCTCGTCCGGCGCCACCACCGCCGGTGTGCTGATCGCGTTCGTCCTGTATCTGAACCTGTTGTTCGGTCCGATCCAGCAGCTGTCGCAGGTGTTCGACGGCTATCAGCAGGCACGCGTCGGCCTGCGCCGTATCGGCGATCTGCTGCGCACCGAGAGTTCGCTCGAGTCCGGGCCTGCAGGCACTGTCGAGGTGTCCGGCCACCTGCGGGGCGATATCCGTCTCGACGACGTCGGGTTCCGCTACAGCGGCGCCGACACCGATGCGCTCGCCGACGTCGACCTGAGCTTCCCTCCGGGTTCGACCGTCGCGCTGGTGGGTCGCACGGGCGCGGGGAAGTCGACGATCGTCAAACTGCTCGCCCGCTTCTACGACCCCACGTCGGGCTCGGTGCGGGTCGACGGCACGGATCTGCGCGAATACCGGCTGCCCGAGTACCGCGGCCGGCTCGGTGTGGTGCCGCAGGAGGCGCATCTGTTCACCGGGACGGTGGCGAGCAACATCGCGTACGGCCGACCCGACGCGGACCGGTCCGACATCGAATCCGCGGCGCGCGCGGTAGGGGCACTCGACATGATCGCCGGACTCGATGGAGGAATGCTGTACCCCGTCAGGGAGCGCGGGCAGGGCTTGTCCGCGGGTCAGCGTCAGTTGATCGCGTTGGCGCGGGCCGAGCTCGTCGATCCGGATCTGCTGTTGCTCGACGAAGCGACCGCCACCCTGGATCCGGCCACCGAGCAGGCGGTGCTCGAGGCCGGTGCATCCCTCACCCGATCACGGACAGCGGTGATCGTCGCGCACCGGCTGGCGACCGCTGCCCGGGCAGATCTGGTGGTGGTGATCGACGGAGGACGGGTGGTCGAGAGCGGACCGCACGAGACTCTTCATCGGGCAGGCGGTCTGTACACCACTTTGTGGCAGCTTGCTACCGGAGTGCTGGTTCCGGACATTCCGGCCGACACGCCCGAAGGAAGTGCCGAACAGGTTGCGACCCCTCGCAGCTCGGGTTTGTAACGGGGCCCGTGCTGCGGCGATGCACGTAACAGGGAATAATCGGCGGGCGAGAACCGTCATCGATGGAGACCCCGTCGACTCGAGATTGTGAGGTGGCTCTCGGGCATGAACGATAGGTTCGAATCGTCACATGCCAAGGGCTAGCCTCATAACCACAGGCGCTCCGATCGGGTACCGAAGAAAGAAACGAGGCGAACAACTGCCGTGAGCAGCAGCTCTACATCACAGTTCGGACAGAACCAGTGGTTGGTTGACGAGATGTACCAGCGTTTCCAGGACGACCCGTCGTCTGTGGATGCGAGCTGGCACGAGTTCTTGACCGATTACTCGCCGGAAGCAGCGGTTGCAGGAGGTGTGAACGGATCCGACACCACGGCACCCGAGAAGCCCGCACCGGCGACGTCCGCACCCGCCTCGACTGCTCCGGCCGCTACCGCTCCCAAGGCTGCGGCACCGAAGGCCGCGCCTGCATCCCAGGCAGCTCCGGCGGCCAAGCCCGCCGCAGCGAAGCCCGCCGCAGCGAAGCCCGCACCCAAGGCTGCTGCCGCACCTTCCGCCGCACCCGCGACCGAGAAGAAGGTTCTCCGCGGTGCTGCCGGTGCTGTCGCGAAGAACATGAACGCCTCGTTGACGATCCCCACCGCCACCAGCGTCCGCGCCGTCCCGGCGAAGCTGATGTTCGACAACCGGATCGTCATCAACAACCACCTGGCGCGCACGCGCGGCGGCAAGGTGTCGTTCACTCACCTGCTCGGCTACGCGATCGTCCAGGCGATCCAGGCGTACCCGAACATGAACAACCACTACGCGGAGATCGACGGCAAGCCGAACCTCGTCACCCCGGCGCACACCAACCTCGGTCTCGCCATCGACCTGCCCGGCAAGAACGGCCAGCGTTCGCTCGTCGTCGCTGCCATCCGCAACTGCGAGACGATGAACTTCGCGCAGTTCTACTCGGCGTACGAGGACATCGTCCGTCGTGCGCGCGACGGCAAGCTCACCGGTGAGGACTTCTCCGGCGTCACGATCTCGCTGACCAACCCGGGCGGCATCGGCACCGTGCATTCGGTTCCGCGTCTGATGAACGGTCAGGGAGCGATCGTCGGTGCCGGCGCGATGGAGTATCCGGCAGAGTTCCAGGGCGCCTCCGACGAGCGCATCGCAGAGATGGGCCTCGGCAAGCTGCTGACTCTGACCTCGACGTACGATCACCGCGTCATCCAGGGCGCCGAGTCGGGCGAGTTCCTCCGCCAGATCCATCAGCTGCTGATCTCCGACGAGTTCTACGACGAGATCTTCCACACGCTGCACATTCCTTACGAGCCTGTTCGCTGGCGCAAGGACGTGCCGGAAGGTCTCGTCGACAAGCACACCCGTGTGCTCGAGCTGATCGCGGCGTACCGCAACCGCGGTCATCTGATGGCCGATACCGATCCGCTGCAGTTCGTCCGCGACAAGTTCCGTTCGCATCCCGACCTCGATGTCACGACCCACGACCTGACCCTGTGGGATCTCGACCGCGAGTTCAACGTCGGCGGGTTCCACGGCAAGCAGCGCATGAAGTTGCGCGATGTGCTGTCGGTGCTGCGCGATGCGTACTGCCGCCACGTCGGCATCGAGTACACACACATCCTCGAGCCCGAGCAGCAGCAGTGGCTGCAGGAGCGGGTCGAGGCGCACCATGTCAAGCCGACGGTGGCGCAGCAGAAGTACATCCTGAGCCGCCTCAATGCCGCCGAGGCGTTCGAGACGTTCCTGCAGACCAAGTACGTCGGCCAGAAGCGGTTCTCGCTCGAGGGCGCCGAGTCGGTCATCCCGATGATGGACAGCATCATCGACCAGGCTGCCGAGCACCAGCTCGACGAGGTCGCGATCGCCATGCCGCACCGTGGTCGCCTGAACGTGCTCGCCAACATCGTCGGCAAGCCGTATTCGAAGATCTTCACGGAGTTCGAGGGCAACCTGAACCCGTCGGCCGCACACGGCTCCGGCGACGTGAAGTACCACCTGGGCGCCGAAGGCACCTACATCCAGATGTTCGGTGAGAACGACATCAAGGTCTCGCTCACCGCGAACCCGTCGCACCTCGAAGCGGTCAACCCGGTGCTAGAGGGTCTCGTTCGCGCCAAGCAGGACATCCTCGACAAGGGCGAGAGCGGCTTCACCGTCCTGCCGCTGCTGCTGCACGGCGACGCCGCGTTCGCGGGCCAGGGCGTGGTCGCCGAGACGCTGAACCTCGCGTTGCTGCGCGGGTACCGCACCGGCGGCACCGTGCACATCGTCGTCAACAACCAGGTCGGCTTCACCACCGCACCGGAGCACTCGCGTTCGTCCGAGTACTGCACCGACGTCGCGAAGATGATCGGCGCGCCGATCTTCCACGTCAACGGTGACGACCCGGAGGCCTGCGTCTGGATTGCGCAGCTCGCCGTGGACTTCCGCGAGAAGTTCCACAAGGACGTCGTGATCGACATGATCTGCTACCGCCGTCGCGGCCACAACGAGGGCGACGACCCGTCGATGACACAGCCGGCGATGTACGACGTGATCGACACCAAGCGCAGCGTCCGTAAGAGCTACACCGAAGCCCTCATCGGCCGCGGCGACATCTCGCTCAAGGAAGCCGAAGACGCACTGCGCGACTACCAGGGTCAGCTGGAGCGGGTGTTCAACGAAGTCCGCGAGCTCGAAAAGTTCCAGCCGGAGCCGTCCGAGTCCGTCGAACTCGACCAGACCCCTGCACCTCGCCTGACGACGGCGGTGGATCAGGGTGCGCTCGACCGCATCGGCGACGCATTCGTCAATGTTCCCGAGGGCTTCACCGTGCATCCGCGCGTCAAGCCGGTCATCGAGAAGCGACGCGAGATGTCCCGCGAGGGCAACATCGACTGGGCGTACGCCGAGTTGCTCGCGTTCGGGTCACTCGCCGAGCAGGGTGCGCTGGTGCGTCTGGCCGGTCAGGACTCGCGTCGCGGCACGTTCACGCAGCGGCACTCGGTCCTCATCGACCGCAAGACCGGCAACGAGTACAACCCGCTCGCCGAGCTCGCCGCGACTTCCGGCCAGGGTGGCCGCTTCATGGTGTACGACTCCGCGCTGACCGAGTTCGCCGGTGTCGGCTTCGAGTACGGCTACTCGGTGGGCAACCCCGAGGCGCTGGTGGTGTGGGAGGCGCAGTTCGGCGACTTCGTCAACGGCGCACAGCCCATCATCGACGAGTTCATCTCGTCCGGTGAGGCCAAGTGGGGTCAGCTCTCCGACGTCGTGATGCTCCTGCCGCACGGCCACGAGGGCCAGGGCCCCGACCACACCTCAGGTCGTATCGAGCGTTGGCTGCAGCTGTGCGCCGAGGGTTCGATGACGGTGGCAGTGCCGTCGACCCCGGCAAGCTACTTCCACCTGCTGCGTCGCCATCACCTCGACGGCATCCGCCGTCCGCTGGTCGTCTTCACGCCGAAGTCGATGCTGCGCAACAAGGCTGCGGTCAGCAACGTCGAGGACTTCACGCACGGTAAGTTCCGCTCGATTCTCGAAGAGGTCCCGTTCGAGAACGAGACTGCGGATCGGGCCAAGGCCACGCGCGTGCTGCTGACCTCGGGCAAGATCTACTGGGAGCTGCTCGCGAAGAAGCAGAAGGAAGGCCGCGAGGACATCGCGATCGTCCGCGTCGAGCAGCTGTACCCGGTGCCGCGTCGCCGGCTCGCCGAGACTCTCGACAAGTACCCGAATGCCACCGAGTTCTTCTGGGTGCAGGAAGAGCCGGCCAACCAGGGTGCATGGCCGTTCCTCGGTCTGGCTCTGCCCGAGCTTCTTCCCGATCACCTCTCCGGTGTGAAGCGGGTGTCGCGTCGCGCGATGTCTGCTCCGTCGTCGGGATCGAGCAAGGTGCACGCCGTGGAGCAGCAGGAGATCCTCGACAAGGCCTTCGAAAGCTAGCAAGCCTCATTCGTGCTCGAACGGAGCATGACGGTTCTCATGCGAGCCGGGCCGGTTCGTCCTTCGGGGCGACCGACCCGGCTCGCGCTGTTTCACCGAGCCCGACCGCCGCGTAGGTGACGGCAGGAAGTGCGCCGACCGCGAGTTCGATGAACTGGTCGCGGTCGATCACCGGATCGCGGAGCCACGCGATCGTGATGTCTTCGACGAAGGCCACCCAGCCGTGAACTGCGAGGCGAACCGCGGGGCCGGCCTCGATCCCGATGTCCGGCAGGTATCGAAGGGTTCGCTCGACCATCGCGGTACGCGTGTCCTCGAAGACCTCGCGCATGTCCGGGTCGCCGCTCGCAGTGCCGCGCAGCATGGACACGTAGGTGGCGCGACGCTCGGTCACGTAGTCCGCGTAGGCGACGATCGTGCCGCGCAGCATGTCGACGGGTTCGAGGGCCTCGTCCGGTGCTGTGCACTCGAGCATGTCGCGGCTGATGTGCCGGACGAGTTCGACGTGGAACTCGTGTTTGGACGAGAAGTAGTGGAAGAGCAGCCCGCGCGACACTCCCGCTTCGTCTGCGATGTCCTCGACGGAGATCTGGTCGAGTGGACGCTGCGCGAGCATCCGCATGCCGAGGTCGATCAGCTGGGCGCGACGTTGTTCCGGTCCGAGCCTTCTTCGTTTGGTGTCGGTGTCTTTCACGCCTTCCATGCAACAGCCCTACTGAACTCGAGTCAACAAGGCTATTGACCAGCGCTCAACAAGTGCCTACGCTTAGATACATGAGTCTTCCGGTTACAGACACCTCCGCGGCCGACACGAGTCCCCGCCTGGTCGACACCCTCATCATCGGCAGCGGATTCGCCGGACTCGGCGCCGCTATCAAGCTCACCCGCGCGGGCAAGGACTTCCTCGTCCTCGAACGCGGCAACGAGGTGGGCGGCACCTGGCGCGACAACACCTACCCCGGCGCCGCGTGCGACGTGCCGTCGAACCTGTACTCGTACTCCTTCGCACTCAACCCCGGCTGGACCCGCTCGTTCTCTCCGCAACCGGAAATCCAGGCATATATCTCGTCGGTCGCCGACAAGTACGACGTCCGCCGCCGCACAGTGTTCGGATGCGACGTACAGTCCGCGACCTGGAACACGACCACTTTCCGATGGGACGTCGAGACCACCAAGGGCGCATTCAGCGCGAAGATCCTCGTCTCCGCGGTCGGTGCGCTGTGCGAGCCCTCGCTGCCCGACATCAAGGGCATCGACGGCTTCGAAGGCGAAGTCTTCCACTCGTCGCGCTGGAACCACGATGCCGACCTCACCGGCAAACGTGTCGCGGTGATCGGTACCGGAGCCTCTGCCATCCAGATCGTTCCCTCGATCGCCGGGAAGGTCTCACATCTGGATGTCTACCAGCGCACTGCGCCGTGGATCCTCCCGCGTGCCGACCGCGAGTACACCAAGGCCGAGAAGTTCGCGTTCCGATACGTGCCGGGCTTCCAGCGACTGTCCCGCACCCTGCAGTATCTGATGCGTGAGACGCAGGTCGTCGGTCTCGCCAAGGCTCCGGTCTTCATGAAGCCCCTCGAACTCGCCGCTCGCGCCCAGATCCGTCGTCAGATCTCCGATCCGATCCTCCGGCGCAAGGTCACCCCTACCTTCAAGATCGGCTGCAAGCGCATGCTGATCTCCAATGCCTACTACCCGGCGCTCACCCGACCGAACGTCGATCTGGTCACGGCAGGCATCGCCGAGGTGACCGCCGACGGCATCGTCACCAGGGACGGCACTGTTCGCAAGGTGGATGCGATCGTCGTCGCCACAGGTTTCCACGTCACCGACTCCCCCACCTTCGCCGGCATCTTCGGCAAGGACGGCCGCTCGCTCGCCGAAGTGTTCGACGACACCGGTATGCAGGGATACAAGGGGGCCACGGTCGCCGGTTTCCCCAACATGTTCTTCCTCGTCGGCCCGAACACCGGACTCGGCCACACCTCGATGGTGTACATGATCGAATCGCAGCTGAACTATCTTGCTGATGCAGTCCGGACCATCGACCAGCACCGCATCGGCACCGTCGAGGTACGTCAGGATGCCCAGGACCAGTACAACCGCGATCTCCAGAAGGCACTCGCATCGAGCGTGTGGAGCAACGGTGGCTGCGCGAGCTGGTACCTGGACAAGCACGGCAACAACACCACGCTGTGGCCGGGATTCACGTTCGAATTCCGCCGCATCACGGAACATTTCGATCTCGAGGCGTACCGTAGCGTCGCCACCGCGGATCTTCCCGCTCCCACGCAGGCACAGGCAGCCGAGTCCACACCGAAGCGCACCGCCCGAAAGGTCGCAGCGAAATGAGTGAATTCCTGGGTAAGGTCGCCGTCATCACCGGCGCCGGATCGGGCATCGGCCGCGCTCTTGCGCTGAACCTTGCAGCGAAGGGGGCCCGGCTCGCCCTCTCCGACGTCGATACCGTCGGACTCGAGGAAACCGCCCGCCGTGCACGCGATCTCGGCGCCGAGGTCGAGGCCGACGCGCTCGACGTCTCGCAGCGCGAGAAGGTGATGGAGTACGCGGACAAGGTCGTCGCGCGCTTCGGCGTGGTCAACCAGGTCTACAACAATGCGGGCATCGCCTACCACGGCGAATTCGAGCGCACCGAGTTCAAAGACTTCGAGCGCATCATGGACGTCGACTTCTGGGGGGTCGTCAACGGCACGAAGGCGTTCCTCCCCCATCTCATCGCCTCGGGCGACGGCCACCTGATCAATGTGTCGAGCCTGTTCGGGCTGCTCTCCATTCCCGGCCAGAGTGCGTACAACGCAGCCAAGTTCGCGGTGCGCGGGTTCACCGAGTCGCTACGGCAGGAAATGCTCGTCGCGAAACATCCCGTTCGGGTCACGTGCGTGCATCCCGGCGGCATCAAGACAGCGATCGCGCGCAACGCGGTCGTCCCCGACGGCGACGACCAGGTGTCCTTCGCGCAGTTCTTCGACAGCAAGCTGGCCCGCACCAGCCCCGAGGATGCTGCCGCGACGATCGTGAACGGCGTCCGGAAAGACAAGGGGCGCGTGCTGATCGGCGCCGATGCCAAGCTGCTCGACGGCTGGGTGCGTCTCGTCGGGCCGTCGTATCAGCGTGTCGTGGCGCTGGTCGCGGGTCGTATCATGCCGAAGGGATAGCCTGCCTCATGCCTCACCTACCGCTGCCGCTGGTCCGTGCCGTACTTCGACCTTTGTACGCACTCACGCTCAACGCGCGACTCCCCTTCCCCGTGCAGCGGCGGCTGCTCGAGGCCGCCGCACCGATCCAGACGTTGCCGTCCGGCACCGTGGTCCGGCAGACCACCCTCGCCGGACGCCCCACCGAGCGAGTGACAGTGGGAGCCTCCGAACGGCCCACCGCAGTGCTGTACCTGCACGGGGGTGCCTACACCTGCGCCTCGCCGGCTACGCACCGCTCGCTCGTCGCACACCTCGCCGCCGCCAGCGGTTCGGTGGTCTACACGCTGGATTACCGGCTCGCACCGGAACATCCGTACCCCGCCGCAGTGGACGACGCGGTCGCTGCCTATCTCGAACTTCTGTCCGAGCACGATCTGACTCCTGAAACTGTTTCCATAGCAGGGGATTCGGCGGGTGGTGGCCTCACCGTCGCCACCGCGAACCGGCTCATCGGCGAACACGGCACCACTCCGGCCGCGCTGGGTCTGTTGTCGCCGTGGACCGATCCTGGTTCGCGAACAGCCCCCTTCGAACGGGACGTCGTCATCAACACGGGGTGGGCGTATTCCTCCGCCGAGGCGTACCTCGGCGGTGGCAACCCCACCGACCCGGGCTACGCGCCGATGTACTCGGACCTGACGGGTCTGCCGCCGACGTTGATCCAGGTAGGTACCACCGAGGTGCTCTACCCGCAGATCCTCGAGTTCGCGGGCAAACTGCGCGCGGCCGGTGTGGATCTCACGTTGGTGGAGCAGCCGGAGTTGTGGCATGTCGCGGGGCTGCAGGCTTCTCTCGTGAAGGAGGCCGCAGACGCCGTGGTCGAGTTCGGTGAGTTCCTGCGCTCACACATGGCAGCGCGGTCGCAGGCCTGACCGGTGGGCACCGTCAGGCGTGTTCGGCGAGCCAGGTGTCGGCGACTTCGGTGATGTCGCCGCCGTCGTCGATGCGGGCCAGCATCTCGGCCAGGTCCGTGGTGGTGAGTTCGCCGGCGACGGTCCGTAGCGCATCGAGCTGAGGCTCGCCGAGCACGTCCTTACGGAAGACGGGGACGACGTTCTGTGCGACGAACACCGGCGCCTCCGCGTCTGCGGAGGCCTTCTCCATGGGCGCGCGATCCGGGGCGTCGGGCACCGCGACCACATCACTTCCGCTGCGTTCCGCCGCGAACACGGGTGCGAGGGTGGTCAGACCCGCGACGGTGTCGCCTGACGCCGCAGCGAAGGCCGCAGTGGAGTCGGCGCGTTCCACCGACCGTGGCTCGCATCCGATGCCGGTGAGAGCCTCGAGGCCCCCCGCGGCCTCGAATTCGGGGGTGAGGACGAAGGTCAGATCGGCGCAGCGATCGGCAAGGTCGGCGACCCTGGCGCCGTCTTGCTGCGACGCGAGTTCGGTGCCTACGGCCAGAACCGCGCGATTCTGGGCCGACGCATAGTCCGCGATCGTCAGCTCGTCCGGGAGCGCGCGGGCCAGCGCTTCGAAGACATCCTCGGCGTCGGTGGAGGTGACACCGGGATCGTAGTGCGCCAGCAGTAGACCGGAGTAGTCGGGAATCACCGTCACGCCGGCGGTGTCGAATGCGGCAAGGGACGCAGACCGGTCGCCGAGACCGTCGCGCACCTGCACGTCGATGCCGGTCGTGCGCAGCACCCCGGCGTAGAGGTGCGCGAGCAGTTCGGCGTCCGCGCCGTCCCGTGCCCCGACCACGACAGGGCCGGACACCTCCGCAGGGTCGAGTACCGACGACGCGCATCCGGCCGAGAGCGACATCGCGGCCGCCACCGCCACGATCGGTAGTCGCTTCCGCATCCATTGGATTCCCACGGCGGTCATTGTCGCGCATCCTCGGCGGAAGCCGATCGCCCGGTGCACAGACACCGAACGCCCCGGTCGAACCTTGGTGCGGGTTCGAGCCGGGGCGTCCGGTGCGATCACGTCAGTCGGCGACACCCTCTGCCTTCGCAGCGGCCGCAACGGCCTCTGCGACGGCGGGCGCGACACGCGGATCGAGCGGGCTCGGAACGATCTTGTCCACAGCCAGCTCATCGCCTACGACCGAGAGGATGGCCTCGGCGGCGGCGAGTTTCATACCCTCGGTGATGCGGCGGGCGCCTGCGTCGAGTGCACCCTTGAACACACCGGGGAAGGCAAGCACGTTGTTGATCTGGTTCGGGAAGTCGCTGCGGCCGGTCGCGACGATCGCCACGTGCTTGGAGGCGACGTCGGGGTGGATCTCCGGGTCCGGGTTCGACAGTGCGAACACGATCGCGTCGTCGGCCATGGTCGCGACGATCTCCTCCGGCACCGTGCCGGCGGACACGCCGACGAACACATCCGCGCCGTCGAGCGCCTCGACGATCCCGCCGTGACGACCGGCGGGGTTGGTGCGGTCGGCCAGATCGGTCTTCACACCCGACAGGTCGGTGCGCTCGTGCGAGATGATGCCCTTCGAATCGAGCACCGTGACATCGTCGACTCCCGCGGCGAGCAGAATGTTGGCGCACGCGACACCGGCTGCACCGGCGCCGGAGATGACGACCCGCAGCTTCGTGATGTCGCGGCCTTGCACCTTCACCGCGCCCTTGAGTGCGGCGAGCAGGACGATGGCCGTGCCGTGCTGGTCGTCGTGCATGACCGGGCAGTCGAGTGCTTCGATCAGACGCTTCTCGATCTCGAAGCAACGCGGCGCGGAGATGTCCTCGAGGTTGACGGCACCGAAGCTGGGGCGCAACCGGATGATGGTCTCGACGATTTCGTCGGAGTCCTTGGTGTCGAGGACGAGGGGAATCGAGTTGAGTCCGGCGAACTTCTTGAACAGCGCGGCCTTGCCCTCCATCACAGGAAGCGAGGCGCGCGGACCGATGTCGCCGAGTCCGAGGACGGCGGTGCCGTCGGACACGACCACCACGAGACGATTGGTCCAGGTGTACCGGTCGGCCAGCGTCGCGTCGGCTGCGATCGCGCGGCTGACCTGCGCAACGCCGGGGGTGTACGCGATGGACAGGTCGCGCTGGGTATCCAGCGGCGAGGTGAGCTCAACGGAGAGCTTGCCGTCGACGTGGCTGCCGAAGATCTCGTCGTCCGTCAATGCGAGCTTCTGAGGGGTTTGTGCGTCGGACACAATAGACACGATGACACTCCTGCGTGGTCCGAGACCAGGCGGGTCTCGGTTACTGCGAAGTAACTGCAACAGAACACCATTGGTATGCACCAACGTGCATGCCTCGACCTTGTGTAGTTGCAGCAGCTTCGCCAAGGACGGGTTCGGTGAAGCTTCCGGGCGCGATCACGATTACCGCTGTACAACGCTGTACGACTTCCGGAGCGTGATGGCGCCGAGGAGGGTGGCCCTGGCGGCGGCCCTTCGTTCCAACGAGCGACAGGGTCTGCCATCTTCTGCCCGAAGCGGGGCGGTAGCACCACCTCGAACCACACAGAAGTTTGCCACCTTCACAGACCAAACATCAAATCGGTGTTGATTGCGAAGGTTCTCACTTGTTTGCCCGCCCTACCTGTGAGTTTGCAACTCGACGAGCCGACTTTTCGGCGATTTCTCAGTGGTTCCTGGGGTTACGTCCGAGCTACCCGCGAGTAGCACAGGGATTTCGCGGGCTCAACCCCACCACTGCGTGAACAACAGAATCGATGCAGTGAAAACCACCACAACTGCGGCAAGGACAGAAATCGGCCCTCGCCGACGATCCGCAAACACCTGCGCCACGACTGCGACGACCGCCGCCGCGACATGCGCCGCCACCGTCTCGGTACCCGGGCCGGGGAAATCGCGCTCGCTCCCGAGATAGTGGGCCCCGCACACGACCAACATGAGAACCAGGACGGCGCCGGTCACGATTCCCGAGAGGACGCGTGCCGCCCTCACGACGATCCCGGCCCGCCGGGGCGAAGTTCCGTAGCGCGCATCATCGCCGTAGTACTCACTCGAGTTGTACTCATCCGCGTAGTACTCATCGTCGTAATAGTTGCTGTGCCGGTAGATTTCATTCTGCTGCGCATCGCCGCGACGCGGATCCCGAGATCTCATCCCTCGACCACCTCGACACCGTGTGCCCGATCGAGCAGGTCCGCGAGGGCGTCGCCATCCGTCGTGAACCGACCGAGCTCGACCGACTTGTTCTCGCCGTGATAGTCGGACGAACCGGTGACGAACAGCCCCAGGTTCGAGGCCAGGTCCTTCATCAGGCGCGCATCTGCGTCGCTGTGGTCGGGATGGTCGGCCTCGACACCGCCGAGCCCGATCTCGGCGAGTTCCTCGATGTGATCGAGAGCCAGCAATCGTCCGCGCGCTCTCGCACGGGCGTGCGCGACGACCGTGACGCCACCAGCCGTCTGCACCATCTTCACCGCGTCGGACAGAGGCGTGTCTTCCTTGGCCATGTAATAGCGGCCTTTCGGCGACAGGAGATCGAGGAAGGCATCGCCGATCGTCGGCACGACGCCGGCCTCGACGAGCGCGCGCGCCAGATGCGGCCGGCCGGCCGCCGGTCCGGCCTGCGCGAGGACGCGGTCCGCGTCGATGGGCAGTCCGTCCGCCGCCATGCGTTCCGCCATCACCCGCAGCCGCGACACGCGCTCACCGCGCAGCCGCTCGAGTTCGTTCACGAACACCGGATCCGTGGGATCGAACAGGTAGGCCAGTAGGTGCACCGCGACGGGATGGCCGTCCTCACCACGACCGGTGCACGACATCTCCATTCCCCGGACCAACCGCAGGCCGGAGGGCAGAGCATCGGCGGCCTCGTCCCACCCCGCTGTGGTGTCGTGGTCTGTCAGGGCCACCACGTCGAGGCCTGCTGCAGCCGCGTTCCGGACCAGCCCGGCCGGGGTGTCCGTACCGTCGGAGGCGGCCGAGTGGGAATGAAGATCGATGCGCACCACATCAGTGTGTCAGGTGCAGCGACTACGATGATCGAGCGACCGGACAGCGTCTTCGACGTGTGCCGAAGGCACCTCTGGATACGGAAGGGAACCCGTTGCCGAACCACTCCCTGCCGCGTCCCGGACGCCGCGCTACGACCGACACACCGACGATTCAGATTCCTGCCGAACGCGCGGTGGTCGACTGTGCGATCTACGTCGACGGCACGCGTCTCCCCGGCCGGTACACCCATGCCGCCGCCCTCGCGGAGGTTCGTCGACGCGGCGAGGGCTTCGTCTGGCTCGGGCTCCACCAACCCGACGAACATCAGATGACGAGCGTGGCCCGCACGTTCGATCTGCACGAACTGATGGTCGAGGACGCAGTGCACGCCCATCAACGCCCGAAACTCGAACGTTACGACGATCTGCTGTTCCTGGTGCTGCGCACCGTGACGTATGTCGAGCACGAATCGGTGACCACCACCAACGACATCGTCGAAACCGGCGAGATCATGTTGTTCACCGGTCCCGACTTCATCGTCAGCGTGCGCCACGGCGACCATTCGGAACTGTCTGCGGTGCGCACTCGTCTCGAAGCCGACCCCACGCAACTCGCGCGCGGGCCGGCTGCGGTTCTGCACGCGATCGCCGATCATGTCGTCGACTCGTACCTCGAGGTCACCACTGCGGTGCAACCGGACGTCGACGATCTCGAGGAGTTCGTCTTCACACCCGACACCCGGATCGCCGTCGAGCAGATCTATCTCCTCAAGCGCGAGATCCTTCAGCTACGGCGCGCCGTGGTGCCACTCGAGGAGCCGCTGCAACGGCTGATCCGCGCACCCGGAAACCCGATCCCCAAGGACATTCGCCGCTATTTCCGCGATGTCGCCGATCACCACACCACGGTGTCCGACCGCATTGCGCTCTTCGACGAAACACTGAGCACCCTCCTCGATGCGGCGCTCGCGAAGGTAACGGTGCAGCAGAACACCGACATGCGGCGAATCTCCGCATGGGTGGCCATTGCCGCAGTGCCCACGATGATCGCAGGCGTCTACGGCATGAACTTCGACCACATGCCGGAATTGCATTGGGAGTACGCCTACTACGTGGTCATCGGCGCAATCGCCCTCATCGTGGCGGTGTTGTTCGTCCTGTTCCGCCGCAACAAATGGCTGTGAGCTCCGCACTTCTCGAGCGCGTCCCTGCTTCGTCCGGTTCACGCCTCGGCGGGCGTACGGTGCTGTTCGTCGCACTCGCGCTCATCACAGTGCAGGTAGCGATCCGCGGCGTCCTCGCATTCCGGGGCGAATTCTACTGGGACGACCTGATTCTGATCGGGCGAGCAGGGACGTACCCGCTACTGTCGCCGGAATTGCTGAACTACGACCACGACGGACATCTGATGCCGGGGGCTTTCGCGGTCGCCTCGCTGGTCACGTGGCTCGCACCGATGCAATGGTGGCCTGCTGCACTGACTCTCGTCGTCGGCCAGCTGTTGGCCTCGCTCGCGGTGTTGCGACTGTTGTGGCTGGTCCTCGGTCCACGTCGGGTGTTGTGGGGCCCGCTGCTGTTCTATCTGTTCTCGCCGTTGACGCTGCCCGCGTTCGCGTGGTGGGCGGCCGGCCTCAATTCACTCCCCCTGCAGGCCGCACTCGCCTGGGTGGCCGGCGACGCCCTGCAACTCGCGCGGACCGGAAAGCCGCGTCATGCCGTCTCCGGCATCGTCGTCACGCTCGGCGCGCTGGTGTTCTTCGAGAAGTCGATCCTCGTACCGTTCGTCGCGTTCGCAACGGTCGCGCTCGTGTACCGCGTCGACGGTGCACCGCGACCCGTCCTCGCCGCATGGCAGCGAGCGCGTCCCCTGTGGCTCGGGACCGGGGCCGTGCTGGTGGCATGGGCTGCGTGGTACAGCACGGTCGTCGCATCGAGGTTCGGAGTGCCGCCGTGGTCGATGGTGGCGGGGCTGACCCACCACGGCCTGTCGTACGGGCTGGCGCCGTCGCTGCTCGGTGGACCGTGGCAGTGGGACCGGTGGAATCCGAGCCCGCCTTGGGCCGACCCACCGATGCTCCTCGTAGTCGCGGCGTGGGTAGCCCTCGCGGGGGCGCTGGTGTGGAGCCTGCGTTGCCGAGCCCGGACCGGTTGGGTGTGGATCGCGTCGGTCGCGTACGTGTGCGCCTCGCTCGTGGCAATGATCAGCACGCGGTTCGGGCCGGAGACGACGTACGAATTGGCGCAGACACTGCGCTACTTCGCCGACTCGTCGGTGGTCTTCGCGATAGCGGCTGCACTGATCCTGCGCGCCCCCGAGAACAGACCGACAGCGGTGCGGTCGCGTGCGGTAGCCCTCGCATGTGCGATCGCGTTCGTCGTGAGCTCGGTGTGGTCGACCACGACATTCACCCGCAGCTGGACCGACAACCCCACCGGTGAATACCTTGCGACCGCAAAAGCGTCGCTCACCGAGCATCCGCAGGATCCTGTGCTCGATCATCCGGTGTCGGTGTGGGTGTTGCTGCCCATCACCCATCCGCACAATCTCGTGGGGTCGGTGTTCTCCGCGTTGCCCGGACGTTCCGCCATCAGTGATCACACCACAGAGCCGAGTGTCCTCGACGATCGCGGTGCGCTGGTGCCCGCCGAACTCATGCCGCTGCGCGGCGTTCTCCCCGGATCGGTGCCCGAGTGCGGGTACGCGGTGACCGACGATGTGGTGACATCGCTGCCATTGAACGAACCCGCAGGCGATTGGGAGTGGACCGTCGAGCTCAACTACATGGCCGCCGACGAAGGCGAGATCGACCTCGGGTTCCCCGGGCGGCCCCGCGTCACCGTGCCGGTCACCGAAGGACTCGGCTCGGTGTATGTGCGACTCCCCGGTGGCGGTGCTGCACTGCAGGTCGAGTCGGCGACACCGGGCTTGAACGTGTGTATCGGCGGCGGATCGATGGGTGTCGTCGTCCCGAGCTGACCGTCACACCGACCGGTCACATACGGGCGGTCACATACGGGCGGTCACATACGGGCGGTCACATACGGGCGGCGGCGCGTTCCGGATCCCGCACATCGATTTCTGCCTCCGCCCACGCATCACGGAGCGCATCGGCGCCTCGCAGACGCTTCCATGCCGCTTCGTTGGCAGTGATCGGTACCGCGTCGAAGAAGGCCACCGGATCGGCCGGTTCGGGCAACTCCAGATCGGGCACATCGCTCGCTTGGAGAAGCACCGCGGTGAAGGGTGCTCCCTCCCACAGCGGCTCACCGACATCGAGGAGGGCATCCGCGGTGAGCACCACGCCTTCCACGGCGGGGAGCGCCGCGAGTACCGCAAGGCTGCGGTGCACACCTGCGGTGAGTCCATCCGCTCTGTGCAAGCTCAGTACCAACTCTGCTCGCGGACCGCGGGTCGGATCGGCGACCGTTGCCGTGGGGTCGCCCATCGGATGACGCGAACAACCCAGTGTCGCGAATCGGGTGAGGCCATCGGCGGCGCGGAACCGCAGAATGTCGATCGGCTCGAGGCCGAGGAACGTCACCGACGCGGATTCGGGCGCCGGTCCGGTTGCACCGGACAGACTGGCGACGAGGTGGGCACGGACTGCGGTGAGGACGGCTTCGGTCACCTCTGCAATCTAACTGTCCCCGCCCCCGAGCCGTTACCCGTGTTGCCTCCCGCGGGAATGTCAGAACATCGTTCCCGCGAACGGCGCCAGCGGCCACGTGAACAATGCCTCGGCGACGTGGAGCGCCGCCCGGTCGTGCACCTCGATCCGCCCAGCAGCCGCCAGTTGGTGGCATCCCACGCCGCCGAGCAGCAAGGATCCGAGTTCGGCTACATCGAGCTCGAGCTGCGCAGGTCCACTCGAGGTGGACACACCGTCGGCAGAGATCTCGAAGACCCCGGTGTTCTCCGCGAAGACAGGGTCGGTCACCGCGATGCGCACGCTCCCGGCACCCACGAACGAGCGGGCTTCGAGCGCCCGCGACACGTCGAGGATCCGCAACCAGGTCTCGTCCGACACCGAACGGACAACAGCATCACGATGATTCGTCAGCATCCACGGCAGCGGATCGTCGGCCGGTACCGCGTCGAACACGATCCGGTCGACGAGGTCGAGGCTCAGCAGGAACCGGACGAGACCGGCGTGCGCTTCGGCAGTGGGAGCGAAGAAGTCGCTCACGACAATGGTCCGGTCGCGACCGCCGAACCATGCCCCGGTGTTCTCCGGGCGATATCGGACGAACCCGTCCTCCCCTCCCGCACTGCCGTGCACAGCGACATAGACGGGCCCGTTCACCGCCGAGAAACGGAACCGTTGCGAAGCCCACCAGAACGAGGTGCGTTCGATACGTCCCGGCCGGTGTGCCACCTGCTCGGAATAGATGCGTTCCAACAGATCCCACGCATCGGGGTAGTCGACGAACCGGACGGGACCGCCCTCCAGCACGCCCGCGCGCAGAGTCGCACGGCGAACGTCGACGTCGAGGGTCGTGGACGTCGACGCAATGCCGTACCCGAACCGCCCGTAGATCGTGGCCTCCGAGGCACGCAGGCTCGCTACGACCTCACCGCGGTCGCGTGCATCCTGCAACTGCCGGCGGACCAGCGACGTGACCACTCCGCGGCGCGTGTGGGTGGGGAGCACCCCGATGTGGGTGACACCGGCATGCGGCACCCGCTCGCCTCCCGGCAACACCAGAAAGCCCGACGTGGCATCGACGGTCCCGACGAGTGCGCCGTCGATGAAGGCGCCGAAGGTGCGACCCTTCTCGAGGTAGGCGCCCATCCGCCCCTCCGGATAGTCCAGACCTGCGGGCAGGCCGACCATGGCCGTGCGGAACAGCGCCATCGCCTGCCGCAACTCCCCCTCGGACTCGAGGACGCGGATCGCAACTTCGGGGTGTTCACTCATACGCCCGAGACTAGGGCTTCCTCACATCGGGTAGGCGATGAGCCGTACGTCGTGCTCGTCGGCGTCCGGGGCGGCGAACTTCATCAGCTTCGCCCCTTCTGTCTCGATCGCCGACCGACTCGACGCTGAGAGGGACCGCCACGCGGTGACCTCCAACACCGCAGACCTGCGGCCGGTGATGAGCTTCGCAGCTCCGGCGACCCGCCCACCGACGAGAACCATGGGAGCGATGATTCCGTTCTTCGTCATCGTGCGGGCGCGGTGTTCGTCCGAGATGAACCGGCGGCGGTCGGCGTGTGCGAGCAACGCATTGT
Organism: Rhodococcus sp. NPDC060086; assembly: GCF_042730275.1. Classification (NCBI taxonomy): domain Bacteria; kingdom Bacillati; phylum Actinomycetota; class Actinomycetes; order Mycobacteriales; family Nocardiaceae; genus Rhodococcus; species Rhodococcus sp. NPDC060086. The sequence goes on along the minus strand of NZ_JBHWWZ010000002.1, from coordinate 114,633 downwards.
CGAACGGGGCAAGAATCCGCACCGGCGCGGGAGTCGACGGGTCGGGGCGCGGTGCGTCGGGCAGATCGAACAGTTCGACTCCGCGCTCGTCGCGGAACGTCACGAGTTCCGGGCGCAGCCGCTCGACGGTCTCCGAAAGCCGCGTCAGACCGCACCATGCCTGCAGGTCACGAACGCTCGCCGGGCCGAACGCCGCGAGATACCGCAGAACGAGCCGGTCCGGGCCGGGAAGGTCCGATGCCGGTGGACCTGCCCACACGTCCAGAGGTGTAAGTCTCGGCAGCGCCGAGCGCCCCCACAACCCGCGCGGCGTGACCTGCACCAGCGGAAGCAGGCACCGCACGGCATGGGCCAGCGCCGCGGGATCCTGCTCGGGGAAATGCTCAGCGAGCAGGGGGCGGAGCTCGGTCTGACTGCGCGGAGTATCGGACAACAATTCTCGTGCGAGCGATGCGAGCGCCTTCCGGTCGACATCGCGCAGGCCGGCGCGATGGGCCGGGTTGGTGTCGAGGTCGCGGTCGAGCAGCGGCTGCACCCACGGACGCAGTGCGTGTGCGTCGGCCACCGACACCGCGAACACCGTGCCGCGCATCAGCACGATCCGCACCACACGTCGGGATTCGAGGAGGTCGGACAGTGCCTCGGGGCGGAAGCCGCGGAGTCGGGTCCACAGTGCGTAGTAGGGAGGGGTGGGTGATTGCGCCTGTACACCCATCAAATGTTCGATCATGGTCAGCGGATCCATGTCGCTGCGGCGCAACAGATGCTGCCGGGCGAGCGTCGCGCGGCCGAGTGCACGGTCGGTGAGGGTGCCGATGGTCACAGTGCACCTTGACACACACGACCGACACGAACTCGTGTGGAGCAGGCGGACAGCATCGGCACAGGTAGGTTTCCCTCGTGCATGAGGAATGGGACATCGGGTCTCCCGGCGTACTGCAGTTGCCGTCGGGGAGGCGCGTACGCGGACGTGCCCTACGCGCGCCGCTGCCCGATGGCCCGCTACCCGAATTCGGCGTGTACCTCCAAGGGCGTCCACTGGTCCCGATCGATTGGGACTCGCGATGGGTGCACTGGCGCGACTTCCGCGTGCCGTCGGACGGCGCGGATGCGTACGACGCGCTGTACGAGGTGTGGGTCCGCGCGGGACGGCAACGCGTGGAGGTGGCGTGCAGCGGCGGTCGGGGACGCACCGGAACTGCGCTCGCATGCCTCGCCGTACTCGACGGCATCCCGGCGAAGGAAGCAGTCTCCTTCGTCCGCCGCCATTACGATCCGCGCGCGGTCGAAACCCCGTGGCAGCGCCGCTTCGTCGGACGGTTCCGTTCACCCGGGTGAACGGCGTCCCTTCACCCGGACCACCTCGGCTTCGGCCGCAGATGCCTCACGCTCGGCGGCGGTGACCTCCTTCTTCGCTGCCGCGACCGAGCGACGCGCGAACTTGCGCTGTTCTTCGGCGTGGATCAGCTTGTCCTGCAGCGCAGCGACCTCCGCCTCGTGCCGGGCAAGTTTCTCCTCCGCCGATGCCATGACGTCGCGGGCCTGCTCGACCGCGTGACGTGCGTCCTGCGCTGCGGCGGTGGCCTCTTTCACTTCGGCCTGTTCTGCGGCGCGTTCGGGTTCCGGTGCGGCCCGATCGGGAACCACAGTCAGCGGCGCCGACGAGAGATCACCGAACCCGCTGGACTCGATGATCGCGTCGAGCCTGCCCCTGCGCACACGGTCGGCGACCGCCGGATCCGCCAGAGCGGCGTTGAGGGTCTGCGCCACCTCACGCAGCGCGCTCTCGCCCACATGTCTTCCACGCTCGGAGGCGAGTTCGGCGGCCTCCCGCTCGAGCGCGGAGATCACCTGCCGTCGCTGCACCGACAGTGCGCGCAGGTCCTGACCGGACAGGGTTCGCTGCGCGGTGCGCAGGGCATCGCCGAGATCCAAGAGGACACCGAGTTCGTCGGCTCGTTCACGTGCCAGGAGGTTCACCAGCCAGGCCGCGACCGTCGGCTTGCGGAGTCGGCCGATCGCGGCGGTGAGTTCCCGGTCGCCGGATTCGCGGGCCCGCGCCACGTGTTCGGTGCGCGCGGCGATGAACTCCCCGGGGTCGAGGCCGTACAGGGAGTCGGCCACCGAGTCGAGAGTGGGCATGGGGTCGAGCGTAGTGGCGATCACCCCGCCGGCACAGGCACACCCGATCCCTGCAGCAGATAGCGTGCGGGCAGCGTCGTCGCCAGGTGCGCGACCGCGCAGGTGACAAGCACCGTCCCCACCACCGGCCACAGCGGACCCTGAGGTCGAGGTTCTCCGACGAACCCGATGGCCAGGATCGTCATCGGGCCGAGTGAGATCGCCAGTCCGATGACGGTTGCGACGAGGCAAGCGAGCGCGGTTTCCGACCACGCCATCGTGTGGAGTTGGCGCGGGGTGGCCCCGACGGCCCGCAGCAGTTGCCACTCCCGTCGACGTCGGAGTGTGCTCGCCACGAGACGGTTGGCGACACCGAGCAGGATGTATCCCATCAGGACGAGGGAGACGCCGATGTTGAGCACGCGTGAGGGATCTTGTGCGGCCGGCCCCGCCAGGGCCGTGCGGGCATCGTCGAGCTTCAGCCCGGGCGAGCCCGCGAGAAGCGGCGCGAGTTCGGTCGTGATCCCCGCGCGGTCGCCGGCGACGAGCACCTCGTCGTAGAGCCCGGACGGCCCCTGCGGAAGCAGATCCAACGACGCGACGATCTTGCCGAATCCGAAGCCGCGGGCGTAGGTCGCGACGACCGTCGGCTCCACCTCGGTCCCGTCCGACAAGATCAGCGGCAGGGTGTCGCCGACGTCGACCCCGGCAAGCCTGGCCGCAGCCGATTCCATTGCTACGGACGCACCGGTGAGGTCCGACAGATTGCCGTCGGTGACGGCGAGATCGAGTACCTGTCCGACGCCGGGACCGACAGCGAGCATCGGGTATTCCTCGGCACGGGCCCCGCCATCCTGCTGAAACGGACGTAGTGCGGTGGACCGGATCACGGCGACGGCCGCGGTCGACGAGGGTGCGCGCTCGATCGCCGCGAGCGCCGACACCGACACACCGCCTGCGGCGGGAGCGGACACGAGCACATCCGCGACTGCGCCTTCGCTCACCTCGTGATCCACCGTGGCGCTTGCGGTGGTGCCCGCGAAGATCTGTGTGGTCAGCAGTCCGACCGCGAGTGCGAGGACGCCGATAGTGCCACCCGTCCGAAGGGCATTGCTTCCCGAGTTGCGCACGGCCAGCCAGCCACTCGCAGAACCGGTCCTCGGCGCGACCCACCCGCAGACACGACCCACCATCGCCGGGGCGATCAGCGCCACGCCGATGATCGCCAGGAGCGTTCCCGACGCCGTGCCGATGAGAGCGTCCTCGCTTCGGATCGCCAGTGGAACGACGGCAGATCCGGCAGACAGCGCCAGCACCACGAACCCCACCCGGGTCCGCAGTGAACTGCCGCTGCGGGGTTCGACCTCGGTCTCGAGGATCGCCTCGGTGCCCGGCATTCGGGAGATGCGCAGCGATCCCGTACGCGCCGCCACTTGAACCATGCCCAACATCAGGAGTCCGGCGCCCAGCGCCGGACCGGCACTCCAGCTCGGTGTCTGCCCGGTCGCAAGCATCCCCACCGCGGCCAACGGCCTCGTGGCTGCCGCAGCCAGCACGTAGCCACCGATGATGCCCACGATCACAGCCCCGAACGCCGCACGCGTCGTCTGCTCGGCCGTCATCGACCGAATCTGTCGCGGTGTCGCGCCCACGGCACGGAGCAATGCGATCTCCCGGGACCGGTTCGCCACACCGACGGAAACCGCTCCCGCGGTGATGAATCCGACAAGTACTACCACCACTCCCCCGACCGAGAGCGCTGCGGCCGTCAGCATGCCGGTCGCGGACGTCACCGCCGGACGTTCGGCTCGGCCGATATCGCCGCCTGTCGCGACCACGAAACCCCGTCCTGCGACGAGTTCCTCGATGCTGCCGGTGATCGCGGCGGCATCGGCGTCGTCGTCGAATACGACGGTGAACAGGTCTGCAGTGTCTGCCGGCTTCCGGGAGAGTTCGCGCGCCGAGGTGTCGCTGACGAAGACGCTGCCACCCGCGAGATCTGCGATGCCGGTGACCCGCATGTCCCGGACTTGTCCGCGGAGCAGTACCTCCACCGCGTCGCCGACCGAGACACCGGCCCGGGCGGCTGCATCCGCGGCCAGTACGACGTCGGCGGACCCGCTCGGTACGTCGCCGTTCAGGTCGACCGTTCCGAGAAGAGAATTCCATCCGTGCCCGTTGTCGCGGACCGAGTCCACGGGCAGCACCCGGCCGCGACCGTCGATGACTGCCGCCGGGAAGCTCAGGTCTGCCGCAACCGCACGCACACCCTGCACCTCCCTCAGGTCGCCGGCGAGATCTGCCGGAACTCCGACCTGCTCGGGCAGCACCGGATCGAAATCTTCGTCCTGCGGGACGCTCTGGTCGCCGGCGACAACCATGTCGATGCCGGCGAACCGCTCCGTGGGCACCTGTGAACGAAGGCCTGATTCGCCCAGGACGAGGCAGAACGTGACCAGGGCCGCGCCCACCGCCACCGCACACATCACCGCGAGCACTTCACCGGCCCGAGCCGGCAAACGCACCGTCATCCGGCTCGTCCTCCCAGCAATGCGGTCAGCATTCGCGCATCGGGACCGCGCAGGACCTGATCGATGCGCCCGTCGGCCATCACCACGACGTCGTGTGCCCGGGCGGCAGCTGCGGGATCGTGGGTGACCATCACGACGGTCTGTCCGAGGTCGCGCACGAGATCATCGAGGAGGGAAAGGATCCGGTCGCCGGTGGCGGGGTCCAGCGCGCCCGTGGGTTCGTCGGCGAAGACGACGTCCGGGCGGGTCGCGAGTGCACGGGCCACCGCGACCCGCTGTTGCTGACCACCGGAAAGTTCTCCGGGTGCGCGAGACAGGAAGTCGCCCAGGCCGACCCGATCGACGACCGTGGCGAGCCACGCCCTGTCTCCGGGTCTCTCGGCCAGACGCAGCGGCAGGGTGATGTTCTCCTCGACGGTCAGGGACGGGATCAGGTTGTAGGCCTGGAACACGAATCCCACCCGTTCACGCCGAAGCCGTGTGCGGGCGGTCTCCCGCAGTCGACCGATCTCCGTGTCGCCGATCCACACCCTGCCGCGCGTCGGCGCATCGAGTCCGGCCGCGCAGTGCAGTAGCGTGCTCTTCCCGGAACCGGACCGGCCCATGACGGCAAGGAACGCGCCACGGGGGACGGTCAGACTCACCTCGTCGAGCGCGGGTGCGCTTCCTCGATTTCCCTTGGGCCGAAAGAGTTTGGTCACCCTCTCCAATCTGATTGCGGCTGTCACGCATCTTCCCTCGACGGTGGTCCGCGTGTGTGCGACAGCAGTGTGCGCGACGGCGCTGTTCACGAGTGCCGCCGCCCCAGGTAGCGCGCCGCCAGCATCGCGAGGCAAAGGACAGCGGGAATCCCGAATACCAGCGAGAACAGCACATCGTCGGGCTTGACGATCGAGAACACCGCATTCAGACCGACGAACACCGCGAGCGCGCCCCACAGCGCCCCGGTCGCCCGGTCGCGGGGCTCCGGCCGAGAGTGCGCCGCCGAGAGTGGCTCAGGTTGTCCGGGGCCATAGTTCGGTCGGATGCCATACGGGTCGTCCACGATGTCTCCTCCAGAGGTCGACGCCGCGAGCGCTGCGCGGAGCCGTCGTTCACTGGTCTCGACGCTATGAGCGGCCGCGTCGTCTCGACATCCCGACGGCTACCGGGTTCCGGTACAGCAGGCTGTACTTTTCATTGCGAGCATCGCACCCGTATGGACGGCTCAGGCGCACACGGCATACCGTCGGCACATCAACAACCTCCACGTGAGGATCCGAGGAGGGTCATTGGCTGCCGGTAGCGACGCTCGGCGAACGACACTGCGCGAGAATGCAGTTTCAGCGGCGAAGAACGCGGCCGTGGCGACGAAATGGCTGGTGATCGGAGCCAGCACCGCTGCCCTGGCGCTCCTCTGCGTGCTTGCCCTGATCCTGGTCGCCGCGCTGTGCCTGGTGGGTGTCGGAGTGTTTCTGCTCGCGCCGGTGCTGTCCGCAATCCGATGGCTCGCAGATCTGGAACGGCGACGGCTCGCCGCGATCGGAACTCCTGTCCCGTCGCCGTACGGTCGAATTCCCACCGAGTGGCGAGAGACATGGCGGTTCCTGCGCTCCGACCCCGGGCCCCGGCGAGACATCGCATGGTTGTGCATCCACGCGACGTTCGGTCTCGTCGTCGGCCTGCTGCCATTGGAACTGCTCTCGAATGCTGTGGAAGAGCTCAGCGTTCCGCTGTGGTGGCAGCTGGCTCCGCCGGGTGGCGCGACGATCCTCGGTGGCCTGGTACCCGTCGACTCATGGACCGATGCACGCTGGGCGATCGTCACCGGTCTCGGCTGGACGATCCTGTGGTTCGTGTTGCCCCCGTTGCTTCTCCGGGCGCAGGTGGCCCCCGGTATCCGGTTGTTGTCCCCGCATCCGGACGTCGACCTGTCCGAACGCGTCGCCGAGTTGACAGCGACACGAGCGGCAGCCCTGGACGCCCATACCGTCGAATTGCGCCGGATCGAGCGGGCGCTGCACGACGGCGCGCAGAATCGACTCGTGACCGTCGCCGTGCTCACCGGAGCAGCTCGCCAGGCCCTGGCCAGGAATCCCGCGACCGCCGATCCGCTGCTCGAGCGTGCCCAGCAGAGCGCTGAAGTCGCCCTCGCGGAACTGCGCTCGGTGGTGCGGAGCATTCTGCCGCCCGTTCTGGAGTCCGAGGGCTTGCCGGGTGCCTTGTCGGCGCTGGCCGCACAATGCCCGGTCGAGACCCGAGTGGACACACGGGTCTCGCCTCGATGCCCGGTGGCCGTCGAGGCCATCGCCTACTACGCAGTGGCCGAAGCACTCACCAACGTCACCCGACACAGCGGGGCACAGCGAGCCGATGTACAGGTGCAGCGACACGGAGACACACTCGTAGTCGAGGTGAGGGACGACGGCTCCGGGGGTGCGGCCGTCGGACCGGGCTCCGGGCTCGCGGGGATCCGGGGACGCGTCGAGGCGCACGATGGGACCTTACAGGTGGACAGCCCGGCCGGTGGGCCGACGACGGTGACGGCGGTGATCCCGTGCGGATAGTGGTGGCCGAGGACGACGCGTTGCTCCGGGAAGGGCTCGTGCTGTTGCTGCGAGGAGAGGGACTCGACGTGGTCGCCGGGGTCGGCGACCCGGACGCACTGCAGAGCGCCGTGGAGCAGCATCGCCCCGACGTCGCGATCGTCGATGTCCGGATGCCACCGACTCACACCGACGAAGGCATCCGGGCCGCCGTCGCGGCCAGGGCTGCTCATCCCGACCTCGCCGTCCTGGTGCTGTCCGCGTACGTGGAGCAGAGCTTCGCCACCGAGTTGCTCGCGGGCGGTGCTCATCGCACCGGATACCTGCTCAAGGAACGCGTCGGGCGGGTCGACACCTTCATCGAGGCGCTGCATCGCGTCGCCGACGGCGGCACCGCGATCGATCCCGAAGTGGTTGCCCAGCTCTTCGCACGGCAACGCGCCGCCGACCGGCTCGCCGACCTGACCGTGCGCGAACGCGAGGTTCTCGCCGTGATGGCCGAGGGGCTGGGCAACGGCGCAATCGCGACTCGGTTGTTCATCACCGAGAACGCAGTCCACAAACACATCCGGAACATATTCGCCAAGCTCGGCCTGCACGCCGGCGACGACTCCGACCGGCGGGTCGTCGCGGTACTGCGGCACCTCGACGCCACCGGCATCCGAGGGTGACCCTGCACTGCCTGCGAGCAGGCAGTGCGGTTACAGGGCCAGCTTGGCGAGCAGGTCGCGTGCCGTCTCTGCGCTGCGCGGCTCGCACAGCACGTCGTAGCGGCCGGCGACCAGCTGCATCGTCGACGAGAAGTCGCGCTGCCCGCGCGTCGCCGCGTAGGGGATCGTCGCCGAGATCAACCCGAAGATGATGCCGCCGACCAGGCCCACGATGAGCGGACCGACGAAGTCGGTGGAGAAGATCCCGAGCAGCAGACCGAAGAACAGGCCCAGCCACGCGCCGGAAACGATGCCGCCGCCGATCACCTTGGCCCACGTCAACCGCCCGGTGACTCGTTCGACCTGCATGAGGTCGACACCGACGATCGTGACGTCCTCGACAGAGAAGTTCTGGTCGGACAGGTGGTCGACCGCACGTTGCGCTTCGGCGTACGTCGTGTAGGAACCGACCGGCCACCCGCTCGGCGGTTCCGGAAGACCCGGCGCCTGTCGTCCGGGCCCCATGGGATTCGTCATTCTCGCTCCTTCTCGTGTGCCGTCGGCGTCTCGATTCCTCCGACGCGGATCCACGTCTCCGGTCCATTCTGCCGGTATCGGAACGCGGGCGGCGATGACTACTGCGGCGGCTCGAACGACGTGGTGCGTGCCATGCCCGCGGCGCGACCCTTCGCCGAGATGACCAGCGCCATCTTGCGACTGGCCTCGTCGATCATCTCGTCACCGAGCATCGCGGCACCGCGGGCGCCGCCCGCGGCGGAGGTATGCCACTCGTAGGCGTCGAGGATCATCTCCGCCTTGTCGTAATCCTCCTGGCGCGGGCTGAACACCTCATTGGCAGCATCGATCTGGCTGGGATGCAGCACCCACTTACCGTCGAATCCGAGTGCTGCCGAGCGCTGCGCCGACCGACGGAACGCCTCGACGTCGCGGATCTGCAGGTAGGGGCCGTCGATGGCTTGAAGTCCGTGGGCACGCGCGGCCATGAGAATCGTCATGAGGATGTGGTGGTAGGCATCGCCGCGGTCGTAGCCCTCGGGCTGCTCCCCCACCACGAGGGTGCGCATGTTGATGCTGGCCATGAAGTCGGCGGGGCCGAACACGAGGGTCTGCACGCGCGGGCTGGCTGTCGCGATCTCGTTGATGTTCGTCAGGCCGAGGGCGTCCTCGATCTGCGGTTCGATCCCGATCCGCCCGACCTCGAGTCCGTGGGCCTTCTCCACCTGGGTGAGCAGCAGATCGAGCGCCTTCACGTGGCTTGCGTCCGGCACCTTGGGCAGCAGGATCGCGTCGAGGTGCGCGCCTGCGCCACCGACGACGGTGGACACATCGAGATAGGTGGCATCGGTGGTCCAGTCGTTGACGCGCACGACCTTGAGCTGATCGCCCCAACCGTCTTCGTTCAGTGCCTCGACGATGGTGGTGCGTGCCTGCTCCTTGGCGAGCGGCGACACGGCGTCCTCGAGATCGAGGAAGAGCGCGTCGGCGGGCAGGCCCTTCGCCTTGTCGATCATCTTGCGACTGCTACCCGGAACCGCGAGTACCGACCGTCTGGGCCTGAATGAGAACGACATGGGGTGACCGAACCTCCGTGTTCCGTGATCGACGAGCGCACGCTCTAGCCTGGCAATCATGGCAGCAGTGAGCAAGGTATTCGCAGCGAGGCTGGCCGGCCTGGTCGTGCTAGGCCCCGACGGCGAATCGATCGGTCGTGTCCGCGACGTCGTGCTCACCATCCGAATAGGCCGCCAGCAGCCGCGTGTTCTCGGTCTGGTCGTGGAACTTCCGACCCGGAAGCGGATTTTCGTCCCGATGCTGCGAGTCACGGCGATCGCGCCGGGTTCGGTCACCCTCGTCACGGGCAATGTCAGTCTGCGCAGGTTCACTCAGCGCCCGTCCGAGGTGCTCGCGCTCGCGCAGGTGCTGGACTCCCGCGTGCGGATCGACGATCCGGAGCTCACCGATCTCCACGCGGCGGACGTCACCGTCGTCGATCTCGGGATCGAACTCACTCGCAGCCGGGACTGGCTGGTCGCGCGTGTCGCGGTACGACGACACCGCGGGCGGCTCTCCCGCCGCGCTCCCGTGCAGGTCGTCGAATGGCCACATGTGCACGGCCTGACGCAGCAGGCCCTGGCACTACCGGGGCAGGGTGTCTCGCAGTTGCTGCTGCAGTTCGAGGATATGCGTCCCGCCGACGTCGCGAACGTGCTGCGCGATCTCCCGGCCAAGCGCCGCAACGAGGTTGCCGCTGCGCTCGACGACGAGCGCCTCGCCGACATCGTGCAGGAGTTGCCCGCGGACGACCAGACCGATCTGCTCAAACACCTCGAGGTCGACCGCGCCGTCGACGTGCTCGAAGCCATGGATCCGGACGATGTCGCCGACCTGCTCGGCGAACTGCCCGAGACAGACGCCGAATGGTTTCTGCAACGCATGGACCCGGAAGACTCCGAGCCGGTGCGGCGTCTCCTGGAGCACTCTCCCGATACGGCGGGTGGTCTGATGACACCGGAGCCGGTGGTGCTCACTCCCGCGACGACGGTCGCGGAGGCACTCGCCCGAGCACGCAATCCCGATCTCACTCCGGCGCTGGCGTCGATGGTGTTCGTGGTCCGGCCGCCGACCGCGACACCGACCGGCCGATATCTGGGTTGCGTTCATCTGCAACGATTGCTTCGCGAACCGCCGGCGAGCCTCGTCGGAGGCATCATCGACAATGATCTCCCGCGACTCGATCCGGAGGACTCCCTGGCTTCGGTCACTCGGTACTTCGCGACGTACAACCTGGTGTGCGGTCCGGTCGTGGATGACGAGCAGCATCTGCTCGGTGCGGTGAGTGTCGACGACGTGCTCGACCATCTGCTGCCCGAGGATTGGCGTGAAGAGGAGGAAGAGGATGAGTGACCGCAACTCCTTGGGTTCACAGCGGCTCGAGACTCCCCGAACTTCCCGATTCCGGGTCAACTTCGATGTGGAAGCCGTCGGTCGTGTCAGCGAATCGATCGCCCGTTTTCTCGGTACCGGCCGTTATCTGACGATTCAGACGGTCGTGGTGATCGTCTGGATCGCACTCAACATCTTCGCGGTCGGTCTGCGGTGGGATCCGTATCCGTTCATCCTGCTCAATCTTGCGTTCTCGACGCAGGCCGCGTATGCGGCGCCGCTGATTCTGCTCGCCCAGAACCGCCAGGAGAACCGGGACCGTGTGTCGCTGGAGGAGGATCGGACACGCGCCGAACAGACGAAAGCCGACACCGAGTTCCTCGCGCGTGAGCTTGCCGCGTTGCGACTCGCGGTCGGCGAAGTCGCGACACGCGACTATCTGCGACGAGAACTCGACGATCTGAAGGCCTTGATCACCGAAGCCGACAAGGGCGACGACGTGGGTACCGCACAGGCGAAGCCACCGAGGCGCTGACACACCGGGGCGTCGAAGAGGACGGATGCCGCAACGGCAGGTTGCACATAACCCGACCGCATTCTGTAATGTGCGTCACAACAGGTGGATGTGCGTTCGGTTCGAAGGTGGGGTGTTCGGGTGCGGTGGCAGGCGGCTCTGGTTGTTCCGTTGCTCGCGGCAGCAGGTTTCGTTGCGACAGCGTCGGCGCCCGCGCCGAGCGGCGCTTCCGTCGATCCCGCGCCCACGCCTACCGCCGCCGTACGGGAAGTGGGCATCCTGCCCGCCGAGCCGGCAATCCCACAGGCGATGCGCAGCCCGTCCGCAGCCTCCGGGAACCCGGGCGATCCGCTGTCCCAGGCGCCGCCGGCGATGCCCGGTGACGGGTTCGCCATTCTGGGCGACGGACCCCTCGCAATCCCGGAGCTCGTGTTCTACGCGTATCGCGCCGCCGAGATGCAGCTCGCGATCGATTCGCCGGAATGCGGGCTGCCGTGGCACCTCCTGGCAGCGATCGGACGCCTCGAATCGAATCACGCCGACAACGGGCGCACAGACGTCCTCGGCACCCTCGCGGCGGCGCGGGTGACACCCGACGGCCGCCTCGGCCCGATGCAGCTTCCGGCTGCCGCGTGGGAGCAATTCGCTTCGGACGGAAACGTCGACGGCGTGACGGATCCGCAGAACGTGTTCGACGCGACCCTCGCCGCCGGGGCGTGGACCTGCGCAGACGGCGCTTCCGCGCGAGACGGTGCAGGTGAGGCCCGGGTGGCTGCCATGTTCAACCCCTCACCGGAGTACCTGGCGAATGTGCGCACGTGGTCGGCGGCCTACAAGAAGGGCGCAGAGGTTTCCCCGGCGATCCCTGCGGTGCCACCGACAGCTGTGCCCATCCCTGCCGCTGTCCCGATTCCCACTGCGGACGCGGCCGCTCCGGCCACACCGGACACGACCGACGGCCCCACCCGCGAGCAGACCGACCCGCCCACGCCGGAACTGCCCATGATGACAATTCCGGAACTGTCGGAAATCCCGTGTCTCGTCCCCACGCTCTGCGGGCAGTGACACCGCACTCCGGACGGAGAGCCGGACATTTACCCCATCTTTTCTGTTACTAAGATCACATCGACGTAACAGCATTTTCGCCCTCCCCGAAAGGCATCGCGCGCCACTCAGCGCCCCGACCGTGGGTTTTCGAATCCCGTCGCCACCGGCGGCTACGCTCCGCCTCGATATCCGTAAACCCTTGTTACATCACGGTTGAGTAACGGAAGCGCATCAAATCCTGTAGTGTCGGCCCGGCCATATAACGGAGGCATCTCGAGAATGATGCCCGAGGGAGGTAAGTAGTGGGCCGGCACGCTAAGCCATTGGATTCGAAGCTCCGTCGCAATTCCGTCATCGCCATGACGGGATTGGTGCCGGTGGGCTTGGTTGCTGCAGCCGCCACCACAGCGGGCGCATCGCCCCGCACACTCCTCGGTATCCACCAGCAGGAAGCCGAGCCCGCAGCAGCCGCGACACCGATCGACGACATCACCGCAGCCGTGAACGCCGTCGACATCCCGCAGGCCATCGCTGTCGCCCAGAACGTCATGCTCGCTCCGAAGCCCGCCGCCACACCTGCACCGAAGGCGGCGCCCGAACCGGAACCCGAACCCAAGGTTCTGCACGAAGGTCCTCTCGGAATTCCCGGCATCAACTTCGACGCCTACATCAACGCCGAACGGATCCTCAATGAGGAGAACCCGGGTTGCGGCATGTACTGGACGCTGCTCGCAGGCATCGGCCGCGTCGAATCCGGCCATGCCAACGGAGGCCAGGCCTACGAGGACGGCAACCTCCACAAGCCCGTCATCGGCCTCCCCCTCAACGGCAGCCTTCCCGGCCAGGCCGTGATCACCGACACCGACGGCGGCGTCCTCGACGGCGACACCGTGTACGACCGGGCCGTCGGACCGATGCAGTTCATCCCCACCACGTGGGCCCAGTACGCAGGCGACGGCAACGGCGACGGCAAGGCCGACCCGCAGAACCTCTACGACTCGACGCTGACCACCGCGCGGTACCTGTGCGACGGCGGCCTCGACATGCGCAACCTCGCGCATTCGACGAAGGCCATCCACCGCTACAACAATTCGATGGCGTACGTCGCGAACGTCCTCGCCTGGTCTGCCGCGTACTCCACCGGCATCTCACCCAGCGCAGCCGACCTGCCGAGTATCCACTGACCCACCGCCACCTACCATGGTCACCATGGCAGTCCTCGAGTCCGAAATCCGAAGCGCGCTCGCACGTGTCCAGGATCCGGAGATCCGCAAGCCCATCACGGACCTCGGAATGGTCAAGAGCGTCGACATCCGCGACGACAGCAGCGTCGACATCGAGGTGTATCTCACGACGGCCGGGTGCCCGATGCGCACCGAGATCACCGATCGCGTCACCAAGGCCGTAGCCGACGTCGCCGGAGTAGGTGAGATCCGGGTGACGCTCGACGTGATGAACGACGAGCAGCGCACCGCCCTGCGCAAGTCCCTTCGCGGTGATTCCGCCGAACCCGTCATCCCGTTTGCGCAACCCGGTTCGCTCACCCGCGTCTACGCCGTGGCCTCCGGCAAGGGTGGTGTCGGTAAGTCGTCGGTGACTGTCAACCTCGCCGCTGCGCTGGCCGATCGCGGGCTGTCGGTGGGTGTGCTCGATGCCGACATCTACGGCCACTCGATTCCGCGCATGCTCGGCACGTCGGCCAAGCCCACCCAGGTGGAGCGGATGATCATGCCGCCCGTCGCGCACGAAGTGAAGATGATCTCCATCGCCCAGTTCACTGAGGGGAACACCCCGGTGGTGTGGCGCGGCCCGATGCTTCACCGGGCACTGCAGCAGTTCCTCGCCGATGTGTTCTGGGGCGATCTCGACGTGCTGCTGCTCGACCTTCCGCCCGGCACAGGCGACGTCGCGATCTCGGTGGCGCAATTGGTCCCCAATGCGGAGATCCTCGTCGTCACCACCCCGCAGCAGGCAGCCGCGGAGGTCGCCGAGCGCGCCGGGTCGATCGCGTTGCAGACCCGTCAGCGCATCGCAGGTGTCGTCGAGAACATGTCGTGGCTCGAACTGCCCGACGGCACGAAGATGGATATTTTCGGAACGGGTGGCGGCCAGGCCGTCGCCGATCGGCTCTCCCGCGCCGTGGGTGCCCCCGTGCCGCTGCTCGGGCAGATCCCTCTCGACCCGGCCATCCGCGAATCCGGCGATGCGGGCACTCCGATCGTTCTCAGTGCACCCGATTCCCCACCGGGCATCGCGCTGCGGGAGATCGCCGAGAAGCTCGCTGTACGTCGCCGCGGTCTGGCCGGCATGTCGCTGGGGATCGACACCACCCGGAATTTCTGAGCTGCCCTACGAAGCCCCTCCTCGGGGCGAGCGCCTTACGTCGCGTCGAAATCGATCGGCGGGGTCTCGCCCGGAGCGAGGGGCTTCGACATGTTCGGCCGCGACGAGGCCGGGCCGGTGGACGAGCCCGTGCCGTTGGCCGACGGTGGCGACGGCGACTCGAAGTTGCCCGTGAGGATCGAGTCGTCGCCGTCGAGTAGATGCTTGGTGATGACGGCCTTCGGTGTCATGCCCCGCAACTGGTTCAGGTCGGACAAGGGTTTCTGCAGATCCTCGAAGTCAGGCCCGAGTTCGTCCTTGAGTTGCTGGCGGGCGCCCGACGCGTACTCGCGCACCTGACGCAGTGACTTGGTCACCCACGACACCGCACCCGGAAGTCTCTCCGGACCGAGAACCACGAGGGCCGCGATGAGGAGGACCATGAACTCGCCCCAACCGATGTTGCCGAACACCGCACCAGACTACGTGGTCGATGCAGAATTGCAGTACCTGCAGCGGATATCACAATCCTTGATCGGGATCAGTCCGATACCGGCGTGACCTCGATGTCGACGAGTCTTCCCTCCCTCACCAGCTGCACGGTGACCGGCTCGTCCATCTCCTGCAGATGAACTGCGACGACGAGCTCGTCCGCACTGGTGACCTCTCGATCGCCGACCTTGACGATCACGTCGCCCTCGACGATGCCTGCACTCTGCGCCGGGCTGCCCTGTTGCACGTTGGCCACTTCGGCGCCGCTGGCGACGTCGTTGACGACGGTTCGGGCATTCACACCGATCTCGGGATGATGCATCACGCCGTCGCTGATGAGAGCCTGCGCAACCTCTGTGACTGTATCGATCGGAATCGCGAAGCCCAGACCCACGGATCCGCCGGTCTCCGACTTGATCGCCGAGTTGATACCGATGACCCGGCCCTCGGCGTCGATGAGAGGCCCGCCCGAATTTCCGGGGTTGATGGCCGCGTCGGTCTGCACCGCATCGATGACCGCGTCGGTGTCGGTGCCCTGCCCGTTCAACCGCATAGGCCGGTGCAGCGCACTGACGATGCCGCGGGTGACGGTCTTGTTCAGTCCGAGGGGTGACCCCACCGCCACCACGTCTTCGCCCACCTGGACGTCCTCCGACCGGCCCAGTTCGGCGACGACGAGATTGTCGACGTCGTCGACCTTCAGGATCGCGAGGTCGGTCTTGATGTCGCGCCCGACGATCGACGCAGGCACCTTCGTGCCGTCGTTGAACGTCACCTGCACGTTGGCCTCGGGGTTGTTGGCGGCCATCGACACCACGTGATTGTTGGTGGCGATGTAACCCTCGCCGTCGATCACTACGCCCGATCCGGTTCCGGCATCCTGGCCGAGCGTGACCTGGATCGACACGACCGAGGGCAGCACAGCGTCGGCCACCTGCGCGACCGTGCCGGTCGGTGCTTCCTCGCCTGCCGCGACCTGGGCCAGCGACACACCGCGACTGGTCAACGACCCGTCCTCGGACAGCACCAACGCGACGACGAGTCCCCCGACCATTCCGATGACGACGGCAACGGCAGCGAGGGTCGCAAGTGCGCGCGGTTCGACGCGGCGGTCGAAGAGGACTTCTCGGAGCGCAAGTTTGCGGGCAGGCGGCAGGTCGTGTTCGACGGTCTCCGCGACAGGCGGGCCGAGTCGCACGGCCGAGTCCGGGTCGCGCCAGGGGTCGGGTTCGATGGTCTCGGCAGGTTCCTCACCGACGTCACCGGGTGGGCGCTGGAGCGTGTCGACGGCGTCGTCGGGACGCCCGTACGCCTCGGCGAAGATCGGGTCGGGCGGTGGCGCGTGGTGAATCCGCGGATCCGGGTTCCGGTCTCGCGGGATCGCTCCGAAGGGACCGTCGGAACCTGCGGGTCGGCCGAAGACCCGAGCGGCGGAGGGATCGACGGAGGGCCGATACACGGGTCGCGGCTCGAGGCGCGGCGCGTCGGCGGGTCGTTCGATCACCCCGGGCGATCGGTCGGGCCGGCCCGAAGCGGCGTCGGGCAGGCCCTCTGCATGGGGGTCACCTCGCCCCGTCCGTTGCACACCCGGCCGTTGCCCTCCCGCCGGTTGCCTGGCCGTCGGTTGCCCGCCCGTCGGTTGCACAGAATCGCCGCTCACGCGTGTCCGTCTCCCCCGTGTAGGTCCGTCACGCAGCCCAGTATCACCGATGGCACTGTGTCTGCTGCTACCGCCCGCTCGCTGTCAACGACGACGGCGGATCGACCACCGACGTGTACTCCACGGATCCTGGGCGGCTGCGTCGAAAAGTCCGCCCGCACCCGGTGGGCGGACGGGGTCGGCGGGGGGCTTGTCGCAGAGGTGGCTGGGAATGTTGCTCAGGGCACCGAGCAGCGAGGACGGCATCTGCGGAGCCTGACGGGCCGCAGACCGCAGTGCGCGGCTGGCCTGTTCCTGCGCTTCGACCTCGGTCGCGCATTCGGGACAGATGGACAGGTGCTGTGCGGCGCGGAGATACGCCGACATCCGGAGTTCCCCGTCGACGAATGCGGCAACAGCTTCGCTGGCCAAGTGTTCCGTGGAACCGAACCTGCGAGGTGGTTGCACCATCGTCATCAAATCCTCCCGGCGGCTACCCCGCATCGACGCGACCGACTTCGACCTTTCCATGCTCGCGCAGGTGCTCACGCAGCGCCTGGCGGCCTCGGTGGATGCGGCTACGCACCGTACCGAGCTTCACCCCCAGTGTGGCACCGATCTCCTCGTAGGAGAGTCCCTCGATGTCACAGAGCACCACCGCGGCACGGTACTCCGGTGCCAACGAGTCCAACGCGGACTGCAGATCGGCACCGAGGCGGGCGTCGTGGTAGATCTCCTCGGGGTTCGGCCCCTGGGCCGGTACCCGATCGTAGTCCTCCGGAAGCGCTTCCATCCGGATGCGATTCCGTCGGCGCACCATGTCGAGGAACAGATTCGTCGTGATTCGATGCAGCCAGCCCTCGAAAGTGCCCGGCTGATAGTCCTGCAATGAGCGGAACACCCGGATGAACGTGTCCTGGGTGAGATCTTCGGCATCCTGGGCATTGCCGGAAAGACGGTAGGCAAGGCGGTACACGCGGTCGCCGTGCTCACGGACCAACTCGTCCCATGACGGCATCGCAGCACGATCACCGGTGGCATCGAAGACCGCCGTGCCGCTCATGTCGGCATCGGCATCGGTGGGTGTGAGCACGTCGGGGGTGGGGACGGTGTCGGATCTTTGCATGTGGATCGGTGGATCCTCCTCTTCGGGACCGCTGATCAAAACGACATTCTCCCGGTGTTCAACGTTCGGGCGCGGAATTCTATTTCCCGCCGCGTGCCCGCTCCGTCGTTTCCGATCGTCGTCCGATGATCGTCGAACCTGCGGTCTGTTGCGTATCCGACCATCACTGTTCACCACGGCGATGTGGACGCCGTATGAGTACCCTGAAAGTCAGCTGAGAAACCACGAACGTCGGATTCTGGGGCGCGCCTGCCTGCGTTGATGCGGTCGCGAGGATAGCCTCAGTGGGGTGCAGACCAATGCCGACCGGATCCTGGCCCACGCGGAGAATGTCGTCGTCGAAGACGACGATCTCGTCAACGCGCGCGAACGCGCCCTCGATCTCGGCGCCGAACCCGTTTCACCGTCCGTGGGCGCAGCGTTGTCCCTGTTCGCGCGCATGCTCGATGCGCGAACCGTCGTCGAGATCGGCACCGGCGCCGGTGTGAGCGGACTGTGGTTGCTCCACGGATTACGCGAGGACGGGGTGCTCACCACCATCGACAGCGAACCCGAGCACCAGCGGGCCGCGAAGATCGCGTTCCGCGACGGCGGGGTGGTCGCGTCCCGCACTCGGCTGATCAACGGCCGCGCACTCGACGTCCTGCCACGGCTCGCGGATTCCGGATACGACCTCGTCTTCGTCGACGCCACCCCCGCCGACCATCCGCACTTCGTCCGGGAGGGCGTACGACTGCTGAGGCCCGGCGGGGTCATCGTGTTGCACAACGCACTGCTCGACGGGAGGGTCGCCGACCCGTCCGCACGGGATTCGACGGTGCTCGCCGTTCGTGAGGCCGCGCGTGCCATCTCTCAGGACGATCGGCTGGCGCCGGTGGTACTGCCGCTCGGCGACGGTCTGCTGTGCGCTGTGCGCATGAGCTGAGCGACGTCCCTGGGCAGTACAGCTAGATCCACACACCCTTACCGATGGCGACGACTCCGCCGTTGCTCACCGCAAAGCGCTGACGGTCGCGTTCGAGATCGACTCCGATGATCTCGCCGTCTCCGACGACGACGTTCTTGTCGAGAATCGCGTGGCGCACCACTGCACCTTTGCCGATCCGCACGCCGGGCATCAACACACTGCCCTCGACGGTGGCGCCGTGCTCGACCATCACGTTGGAACTGAGCACAGAATTGCGGACGGTCGCGGCCGACAGGATACTTCCGGCCCCGACGATCGATTCCTGCGCGAGACCGCCCTGCACGAACTTCGCGGGCGGGAGGTTCTCGGCGGCGCCTCGGATGGGCCAGCGCGTGTTGTACAGATTGAAGATGGGGTGGACCGACACCAGATCCATGTGCGCGTCGTAGAACGCGTCGAGTGTTCCGACATCGCGCCAGTAGGCGCGGTCGCGTTCGGTGGCTCCCGGAACCACGTTGTTGTTGAAGTCGTAGACGTGCGCGACGCCCTGCGCCACGAGCGCGGGGATGATGTCGCCGCCCATGTCGTGGTCGGAGTCCGAGTTCTCCGAATCCGCCCGCAACGCCTCGACCAGCACCTTGGTGGTGAAGACGTAGTTGCCCATGGAAGCGAAGGTCACGTTGGGATCGTCCGGCGTGCCGGGCGGGTGCGCGGGCTTCTCGAGGAACTGCGTGATGCGGCCCTGCTCGTCGCTGTCGATGCATCCGAACGCGAACGCTTCGCTACGCGGAACCCGGATACCCGCGACGGTGACACCGGCACCGGATTCGATGTGCTGACGCACCATCTGCTCGGGATCCATCCGGTAGACGTGGTCGGCGCCGAACACGACGATGTATTCGGGGTCCTCGTCGTACACCAGGTTCAGCGACTGCAGGATCGCGTCGGCGCTCCCGGTGTACCAGCGCGGTCCCAGGCGCTGCTGCGCGGGCACCGGGGTGATGTATTCACCGGTGAAGCCGGACAGTCGCCAGGTCTGGGAGATGTGCCGATCGAGCGAGTGCGACTTGTACTGCGTCAGCACACAGATCCGCAGGTATCCCGCGTTGACGAGGTTGCTCAGCACGAAATCGATCAGCCGGTATGCGCCACCGAACGGCACCGCGGGCTTCGCGCGGTCCGCGGTCAACGGATACAGCCGCTTACCCTCGCCGCCGGCGAGCACTATCCCGAGCACATGTGGCTGGCTCCTCACACGCTCAACCTATCCGCACTGCCCACGATGCCGCCAGCCAAGCGCGAGTCGGACGGCGTGTCCCGGCCTGTCGCATGTGTCCCGCTGTCGCATGTGTCCTGTTGTCTCGGCGTTCGGGGATCGAGTGGCCGGAATCTCGACGGGCGGATAGTTTGATGCGGTGCGGGTGGCAATGATGACACGGGAATATCCGCCCGAGGTATACGGCGGCGCAGGCGTTCACGTAACCGAGCTCGTGTCGCAACTCCAGCGACTGTGCGAGGTCGACGTGCACTGCATGGGAGCACCCCGCGACACGGCGATCGTGCACTCCCCCGACCCGGCTCTCGCCGGTGCCAACGCTGCGCTGACCACTCTTTCGGCGGAACTGCGCATGGCCCACGCGGCGGCCGGAACGGACATCGTCCACTCTCACACCTGGTACTCGGGTCTGGCCGGTCATCTCGCCGCCGAACTGTACGACGTGCCTCATATCCTCACCGCTCATTCGCTCGAGCCCCGGCGCCCGTGGAAGGCCGAGCAACTCGGCGGCGGTTACCGCATTTCGTCGTGGTCCGAACGCAACGCGGTGCAGTACGCGAATGCCATCATCGCTGTCAGCGACGGCATGCGCCTCGACGTTCTCGATGCGTACCCGTTCGTCGACCCCGCGCGTGTCCACGTGGTGCGCAACGGCATCGACACCGAGGCGTGGCATCCGAGCCCACTCGCACCGGGTACCGAATCGGTGCTGCCGACGATCGGTGTCGATCCCGAGGCCCCGATCGCCGTGTTCGTCGGACGCATCACCCGGCAGAAGGGGCTCGGTCATCTGATCGCGGCCGCACACCGGATCTCACCCGATATCCAGCTGGTGCTGTGCGCGGGTGCACCCGACACCCCCGAACTCGCCGCGGACACCGAACGGGCCGTGGCGGAACTGCAGAGCGCCCGGGGCAACGTCATCTGGGTGAAAGAAATGCTTCCACGCGAATCGGTCCGCGAGCTACTCGCCGCCGCACAGGTTTTCGTGTGTCCCTCGGTCTACGAGCCGCTCGGCATCGTGAACCTCGAAGCGATGGCCTGCGAGACGGCCGTGGTGGCGTCGGACGTGGGCGGGATCCCCGAGGTGGTGCAGGACGGTGTCACCGGCACGCTCGTGCATTACAACTCGTACGAACCTACCGCCTACGAACGGGCCCTCGCGGACGCAGTCAACGACCTCGCCTCCGATCCCGCACGTGCCGCCGAATACGGACGGGCGGGACGGCAGCGGGCGATCACCGAATTCTCGTGGGCGCAGATCGCGCGCGACACCCTCGCCGTCTACCAGGACGCGCTCAGCCGTCGCTGATCCCACCGTCCTGCCGGACCCTGTCACCGTCCTGCCGGACCCACGTCGACACCACTACAGACGCAGTCACCTCGAATCCGTCGGGCAGCGCCTCCACCATCTCGGTGCGTTGCTGCGCGGTGAGATGGAAGGCGGACGGACCCATACCGACGAGACCGGTGAGTGCCGGACGTGTCAGCTCCATCGCAAAACGAACCTCGGAGCGGTCGCGGCGTTCGAACCGCCCCGACAGCGCGGCCGACAATCGTTCGGTCTTGCGTTCGTCGACGCTGACCATCCCGGGCAGCGACACCAGTTCACCCAGGTGCTCCGGGGTCGGAGTGACCACCACGAGCGTCCCTCCCGGCTCGAGTATCCGGTGCACCTCGGACGCGTTCCGCGGCGCGAACACCGACAGGACGTGCCCGAGCGACCCGGACCGAACCGGAATTCGCTCCCACGCGTCCGCCAGGACGGCGCCGGTGCGGGGATGGCTACGGGCGATTCGGCGGACCGCCGGCTTCGATACGTCGAGACCGATACCTCGGGAGCCGGGCATCTCGTCGAGGACCCTCGCAAGATACTGCCCGGTTCCCGCACCCACCTCGAGCACACCGGTATCGGACGGGGCCGACGTGCATGCGGTTGCCACCGCGTCGCGGATCGGATCGTAGTGGCCGGTTCCGAGGAACTCGGCCCGGTCGGCGATCATCTCCGCGGTGTCGCCGGTGAACCGTGTCGCCGCGCCGGTAAGGAGCGTGACGTAACCCTGTCGCGCGATGTCGAAGCTGTGGCCGCGTTCGCACAGCACCGCTGTGTCGTCGAGGTCCATCGCAGACTCACAGTGTGGGCAGGCGAGGAGGTCGATCACCGAGTCGAGCATGGTTTCCCTTCATCCACGACGCACACGGCAGTTCGACCGGTACGAAACCGGGCCCCGCACGTAACAACGCAAGGCCCGGAAACGCACGAAAGAGGCGCTGATCAGCTGGTGACACTCTTGAGTTCGTCGCCGAGGGCCGCAGCCTCTTCCGGCGTGAGCTCGACGACCAAACGTCCGCCGCCCTCGAGTGGAACCCTCATGACGATTCCTCGTCCCTCTTTGGTTGCTTCGAGGGGACCGTCCCCGGTCCGGGGCTTCATGGCCGCCATCCTCTGCTCCCTCCAAATCTGCACCCGACCTCCGGGCGCGTGGGTTACCGTGTGGTTGCCTCGTCGCCGTCGACGATGCGCGCTCCACCATTGTTCCCTATCGAGGTCCGCGCTGGACAGCGGACTCCCGCGTGCGGCCGCGCGGAGTAGGTCAAGCGTCCGATCGAACCCAGCACTCGGCGAGGTGATCGTCGACCATTCCGGTGGCCTGCATGAGGGCATACGCAGTGGTGGGGCCCACAAAACGGAAGCCTCTCCGCTTGAGCTCACGTGCCATCGCCGTCGACTCCGGGGTCACGGCCGGGATCCGATCCACGGAATCGAACCGGTCGGCGCGCCGCGCAGGCGCGAACGACCACAGCAACGTGTCGAGGTCGGAATCGTCGAGGTCGAGTACCGCTCGCGCGTTCGACACCACCGCCTCGATTTTCAGCCGGTTACGGACGATGCCCGCGTCGGCCATCAGTTCGGCGATCTTCTCGTCGTCGTAGCGGGCGACGACGTCGACATCGAAACCGTCGAACGCCGCACGGAACGCCTCCCGCTTGCGCAGGATCGTCAGCCACGACAGACCCGACTGGAAGGCCTCGAGGGCGAGTCGCTCGAAGAGTTCGTCGCGACCGTGCAGTTCCCGTCCCCACTCGGTGTCGTGGTAATCGCGGTAGAGCGTCTCGCCGGGGCGATCGATCGCCCAAGGGCATCGCACCCGCGCATCGTCGGTCATGATGTGGCCCCTTCGTCTGCATCCTGCTTCTCGGCCTCGGGCTGCTCCGAAGTCCGGACCTCAGGATCGTCGCCGGGCTCGTCGACGGCGGGAACTGGTGCATCGGACACGGGCGCATCGTCGCCGAGAGTCTCGGCCGACCCCTCGTACTCCTCGATCCGGCCCCGGAGTTCGTCGATCTCACGAGCGAGCCGATCGAGCGCCCAGTCGACCTCGCCCATCTTGTACCCGCGCAGCGTCTGCTGGAAGCGCAGGTCTCGCACGTCGGTCCCCGTCACCTCGGACGCGGGCAGAACCGTGGCGGTGGTGCCGGGCGGGATGGGGGCGAGCGCCTCACCGCGCCCGAACACCACGGTCGCGACGACGAACAGCGCGGCGCCGACGACGACGATGACGAGCACGTAGAGCAGAATCGTCAGCATTCCTCGATCTTGACACGCCGCGCCGACATCCGAGTCAGCCGGTGATCGTCACCATCGGCGGGCGGTCCTCGAGGCTCACGTGGGTCTCGACGGGACTGAACGAGTCGCCGTCGACGAGGAACTGGGTCAGCGGCGCACCCGAATCCGCGATTCCGCAACGGCCCAACATGGTTCCGACGATCTGCCGGCTCATCGCCCCGAGTTCGGACAGCGGGCGGTTTCGATGCTTGCGCACTCCCAGGTTGACCTGGGCGATCGCATCGAGACCGAGCCGGTCGTACGTGTCGAGGAGAAGTCCGATCTCGACGCCGTAGCCCGGCGCGAACGGAACCGACTGCAGCAGCTCCCGGGTGCCCGCGTATTCGCCTCCGAGAGGTTGGAGTACACACGTCAGTTCCGGTCGCAGTGCGGCGAGCAGCGGTCGCGCGACCAGCTCGGTGACCCGGCCGCCGCCGGAGGCGTCCTCGGCGCCACTGACTCGGAGGGGTCGCCGGTAGAAACCCTTGACGAGGTGGATCCCGTCGCCGAGCAGCAGCGGCCCGAGGAGCTTCGGCACGAACGCCGGGTCGGGGTTGATGAGATCGGAATCGACGAACGCGATCAGGTCGCCGGACGTTGCCGCGATCGACCGCCACAGGACCTCGCCCTTCCCTCGGACCGGCGGCAGACCGGGCACCGCATCCTCTCGTGAGATCGTGCGCGCACCTGCGGCACGCGCGCGAGTCACGGTCTCGTCGGTGGAGCCCGAGTCGAGCACCACCAGCTCGTCGACCAGACCGCCGAGGAGCGGATGAATGGTGTCGACGACCTTCCCGACGGTGTCTTCCTCGTCGAGAGCAGGCAATACCACCGTGACCGTGCGTCCGGCCTTCGCGCGCTCGAGTTCCGCGACCGTCCATGTGGGACGGTCCCAGCTGTTCGCTTCGCTCCAGGTGCGCGTGGGGGCGCTCATGCCAGTCCCCTGACTGTGCGTGCAGGCCGACGGGTGCCGGCGATCGCCGCCGTCATGTCGACCACGCGACGGGTCGCTGCGACCTCGTGTACCCGGAACACCCTCGCGCCTGCTGCCGCGGCCAGTGTTGTCGCTGCCAATGTGCCCTCCAACCGCTCGGCGAGTTCGACACCCAGAGTCTCGCCTACGAAGTCCTTGTTACTGAGCGCCATGAGCACCGGCCACCCGCTTTTTACGAGAACGTCCACGTGCCGCAACAATTCGAGCCCGTGGTAGGTGTTCTTCCCGAAGTCGTGAGTCGGATCGATGAGGATCGAGTCGGCCGCGACACCTCGCCGCGCAGCGTCCTCGGCAGCTCCGACGACCACGGCCGCGACCTCGGCGACGATATCGGCGTACCGCACCCGGTGGGGTCGGGTCCGCGGGATGGCGCCACCGGTGTGGGAGCACACGATGCCCACCTCGAGCTCGGCTGCGACATCGACGAGCTCGGGATCGGCACCCGCCCACGTGTCGTTGATCAGATCGGCACCTTCGGCCACGGCACGCCGGGCCACGTCGCTGCGCCACGTGTCGACGCTGATGAGCACATCCGGGTACCGCTCACGGATCGCCGCGACGAACGGCACGACCCGCCTGATCTCCTCGGCGGCGTCGACGAGTTCGCCGGGTCCCGCTTTGACGCCGCCGATGTCCACGAGATCGGCGCCCTCGCGGACCGCCCGGTCGACGGCGGCGAGCGCAGCGTCATCG
Source organism: Rhodococcus sp. NPDC060086 (assembly GCF_042730275.1). Taxonomy (NCBI): domain Bacteria; kingdom Bacillati; phylum Actinomycetota; class Actinomycetes; order Mycobacteriales; family Nocardiaceae; genus Rhodococcus; species Rhodococcus sp. NPDC060086. The sequence continues at coordinate 89,285 of NZ_JBHWWZ010000002.1, read as the reverse complement.
GTGAACGTCGCACCCCGGTCGTAGAAGGAATCCGGGGTGCGGTTGACGATCGCCATCACGAGGGCACGGTCGGTGGGGACCTGGCGGCCGCACAGCGTCGGAGACGGTCGTCCGCCCAGCGTCGGAGAGGGCTGTCCGCCCAGCGTCGGAGACGCGGGCCCGGGTGGGCGCACGTGGGCCTGCGCGGGCAACTCGGGAACCTCTGCGGCGGAACCGGTCATGGCTCCCATCCTGACATGATCAGCGTCGGGGCATTTCACCACGCGTGACCGCATCGACGTATCCCTCGTAGTGGGGGCGGTATCCCTCCGAGCGATCCGCGAGAACGAGGAGTTCGTCGGAGCCGATGTCGGTGTAGCCCTGATTGCGCAGATCCACCTTGCGGCTCTTGAAGGTCGTCGTGTGCTCGAGTTCGTCGACGATCCGCACGAACAGCGGTACGGCGTAGTCGGGGAGCGCACGGTGCAGGGCAGCGGAGAGTTCCGCACCGTCGAGCTCCGCGTCCGGATGCAACGTCACCGCCACCATGCCTGCGCGGCCTTCCACACCGGGCACCTCGACGCCGTAGACGACCGCCTCGGCGATCGACTCGTGGGACGACACTGCGCCTTCGACCTGGGTCGTCGCAACGTTCTCACCCTTCCACCGGAAGGTGTCGCCGAGGCGATCGACGAATGCCACGTGAAGGAAACCCTGCTTGCGGACGAGGTCGCCGGTGTCGAACCAGACGTCGCCGTCGCTGAACGCGTCGCGGACGAGTTTGGCCTCGGTCGCGTCCGGATCGGTGTACCCGTCGAAGGGGGCGCGGGAGGTGACCTTCGCGAGCAGCAGTCCGGCCTCACCTCGCCGGACGCCCTTCAGCCGCCCGTCTGCACCGCGGCGCGCCTTGCCGGTGTCCGGGTCGTAGTCCACCACGGCGTGTGGCAGGGGGCAGATTCCCGCGGTGCGGGTCTGGTTGAGGGCATTGATGAATGCGATGTTGCATTCGCTGGCGCCGTAGAATTCTGCGACGCGTTCGATTCCGAAGCGTTCGGTGAACTGGGTCCAGATCTCGGGTCGCAGTCCGTTGCCCACCATGAGCCGGATGCCGTTGTCGCGATCGTCGGGGCGCTCGGGCTGGTTGAGCAGGTAGCGGCAGATCTCGCCGATGTAGATGAATGCGGTGGCGCCGTTGCGGCGGGCGTCCGTCCAGAATCCCGAGGCCGAGAATTTGCGGCCGAGCGCCAGTGTCGCGCCCGAGCTGAGCACCGACGACAGCGCAACCGTGAGCGCGTTGTTGTGATAGAGCGGAAGGCAGCAGTACAGGGTGTCGTCGCGGCGCAGGCGCACGCCCAGCCCTCCGAGCCCGGACATCGATTTCAGCCAGCGGAAGTGCGACATCTTGCTGGCTTTGGGCAGACCCGTCGTACCCGAGGTGAAGATGTAGTAAGCGGTCTCGGAGGCCTGCAGACGTTCGGTGACGGCCGGGTTCGCGGAATCGGCTTCGGCGGCGAACGAGTCGAGTTCGTCGACGCGCAGCACCGCTTCCGCCTGCGGCGGACCGTCGAGGGACTCGATGATTTCTTCGCACTCTTCGCCGACCACGAGGACACGGCTGTCGAGCAGTCCGAGGCTGTGGGCGAGCACCTCACCGCGCTGGTGGTTGTTGAGCATGCCTGCGGCGGCTCCGAGCTTGACCGCTGCGAGGGTGATGAGCAGGGCCTCGGGGCGGTTCGTCATGAGGATGCCCACGACGTCGCCCGCCTGCACGCCCCGCGCTGTCAGCACAGCTGCGTATCGGTTGACCTGTGCGTTCGCGTCGCCGTAGCTCAATGTGTCGCCGTCGAAGCGTAGGAAGGGGTGATCGGGCCGGCGGTCGGCGAGTTTCTGGAACACCGAGCCGATCGTTTCGCGCGCCCGTGGGGTGCGGGTCATTCCGAGTGCTCCGCGCAGCAGGCTCGGCGCATCGGGCAGCATGGCAGGCAATTGGGTAAGGAGACCGATCGGGGAGACGGTCGAATCACGCTCGGTGGACACGGGGTTGTTCAACTTCGTTCCTCACGGCGGTGTTCAGGGCTCACGGCGGTGTTCAGGGCGGCGGGTTCGGACGAAGTCGTAGCTCCCCCCGAACTTACCGAAGAGTAGATAATCGATCGGTCGAGCGAAACCCCCTCTACGCCTGTACGGCCACGACACACCGATCGAGCGCGTCCTCGATATCGCCTGTGACCTGCAGGGAATCGAGTGCACGCCGCGCCACGAACCCGGTGTCGACCATCGACTCGATCCACGTGAGCAGTCCGGTGTAATGCCCGACCGGATCGAGCAGCACCATGGGTTTGTCGTGCATTCCCAAGTATCCCGCGGTCCAGGTCTCGAACAGCTCCTCGAGCGTGCCGATCCCACCGGGGAGGGTGATGAACGCGTCGGCGCGCGTCTCCATGATCTCCTTGCGCTGCCGCATCGTGTCGGTGACGACGAGTTCGTCCGCATCGACGTCGGCAACCTCGCGGTGCACGAGTGCCTTCGGGATGACCCCGACCGTGTGTGCCCCCGACGCACGGGCGGCCTCGGCGATCGCACCCATCATCGACACGTTGCCCCCACCCGAGACCAACCGCCAGCCACGGCGCCCCAGCGCCGTGCCGACCGCGCTCGCGAACTCGAGGTACGACTTGTCCACCGGACCGGACGCACAGTAGACGCACACCGCCAGGCCGGGCTCGCTCACCACGAGGCCTCCTCACCGTAGAGCTCGTGCTCGTCCTCACCGCGGTGCGCAGCGACGATGATCTGTACCGCTTCCTCGATGCTGTCCGTGACCGAGATCAGGTCCATGTCTTCCGCCGAGATCTTGCCCTCACGCAGCATCGCCGTGCGGATCCAGTCGAGCAGTCCCGACCAGTACTCGGTACCGACCAGCACGATCGGGAATTGGGTGATCTTGTGGGTCTGCACCAGCGTGACCGCTTCGAACAGCTCGTCGAGCGTGCCGAATCCACCGGGTAGGCAGACGAACGCCTGCGAGTACTTCACGAACATCGTCTTGCGCGCGAAGAAGTACCGGAAGTTCAGGCCCAGATCCACCCAGTCGTTGAGCGACTGCTCGAAGGGCAGTTCGATGCCCAGGCCGATCGAGAATCCACTCGACTCGCTCGCCCCGCGGTTCGCAGCCTCCATCGCTCCGGGCCCACCACCGGTGATCACGGCGTAGCCGGCCTCGACGAGGGCAGCACCGAGGCGACGACCGAGTTCGTAGTCCGCGTGGTCCGTCGGCGTACGCGCCGACCCGAACACCGCGACGGCACGCGGCACCTCGGCGAGCGCACCGAACCCTTCGACGAATTCGCTCTGAATGCGCAGGACCCGCCACGGATCGGTGTGCACCCAGTCGGCGGGACCGCGCCGGTCGAGCAGGCGCTGATCCATCATGGTGGACTCGAAAGCCCGGTCGCCGCGCAATTGCACGGGTCCGCGATGCACGATCTCGTCGCGATCGCGTCGACTGTCGGAGTTCGTCGGGGCTTCGTCGCCTGGCATGTCGGTCACGTTATCGGGTGAGGTACCCGCGGAGCACCGCGGTCACCTCGGTGATGTGGCGCACGTCGACGTGCTCGTCCCGCTTGTGCGCGACGTTGGGATCGCCGGGACCGTAGTTGACGGCCGGAATCCCCAGGGCCGCGAACCGCGACACGTCGGTCCACCCGTACTTCGCGCGAAAACGGCCGTCGGCCGCCGCGACCAGCGCCGCCGCGGAAGGATTCGACAGCCCCGGCAGAGCGCCCGGCGACATGTCCGTCAGTTCCATCTCGATGTCGAGGCCCGCGAATATCTCCTGCACATGCGCGAGGGCCTCGTCGGGGCTGCGGTCCGGCGCAAAGCGGAAGTTGACGTCGATTTCCGCCGCGTCGGGTACGACGTTGCCCGCTACTCCCCCGCCGAGCCGCACGGCGGACAGTCCTTCGCGGTACACGCAGCCGTCGATGTCGACCGATCGTGCTTCGTACCGCGAGAGCCGGTCGAGCACCGGTGCGAGCTTGTGGATGGCGTTGTCGCCGAGCCACGACCTGGCCGAATGCGCGCGCACACCGCCCGTGGTGATCCGCACCCGCAGCGTGCCCTGGCATCCCGCTTCGATCAGCCCACCGGTGGGTTCGCCGAGGATCGCGACGTCGGCGTCGAGCCACTCGCGCAGATCCGACTCGATGCGGCCCAGTCCGTTGAAGGAAGCGGCGATCTCCTCGCAGTCGTAGAACACGAGCGTGAGGTCGTGTGCGGGTTCGGCGACGGTTGCCGCGAGATGCAGGAACACCGCGTCGCCCGACTTCATGTCGGAGGTGCCGCACCCGTACATCAGGTCACCTTCGCGCCGCGACGGCACGTTGTCGGCGATCGGCACCGTGTCGAGGTGACCGGCAAGCATCACGCGACTGCCGAGACCCCGATTCGTGCGGGCCAGGACGGCATTGCCACTGCGGATCACCTCGAACCCCGACGTCTGTTCGCGCAACGCCTTCTCGACGGCGTCGGCAATGACCGATTCGTCCTGCGACACGCTGGGGATATCCACCAGGGCGGCGGTGAGGTCGATCGGATCGGCATGCAGGTCAAGGTGCGGTACGGCCATAGCCGCACAATACGGAATCATCAATTTTCACAGGTTCGGCATCGGTTTTTCACAGGGCCTACACAGGAGCGTGGTCGGCTCGCGTACGCTTCTCGACCGTGAGTGCACACGGAGCATCAGCAGTAGGCATCGCGAACATCGCGACGGACGGCACCGTCCTCGACACCTGGTTCCCGGCCCCCACGCTGGGCGAATACACCGAAACCGGGACGACGCGACTCGAGGGCAAGGACATTCCGTCCGACCTCGCGTTGCTGGCGGGCACCGACGAGGCACGCGACGTCAACCAGGTCGCGGTTCGCACCACCGTCGCCGACCTGTCGAAGGCGCCCGTCGACGCACACGATGCCTACCTGCGTCTGCACCTGCTCTCCCATCGTCTCGTCCAGCCGCACGGGATCAACCTCGACGGCGTCTTCGGTCTGCTCGCCAACGTCGTGTGGACCAACTACGGTCCGTGCGCGGTCGAGGGTTTCGAGCTGGTCCGTTCTCGCCTCCGCATCCGCGGACCGGTCACCGTCTACGGCGTCGACAAGTTCCCGCGCATGGTCGATTACGTCGTGCCGTCCGGTGTGCGCATCGCCGATGCCGACCGTGTCCGCCTCGGTGCGCACCTCGCGTCCGGCACCACCGTCATGCACGAAGGCTTCGTCAACTTCAATGCAGGCACCCTCGGTAATTCGATGGTCGAGGGCCGCATCTCCGCGGGCGTCGTCGTCGACGACGGTTCCGACGTGGGCGGCGGCGCTTCGATCATGGGCACCCTGTCGGGTGGTGGCAAGGAAGTCATCTCCATCGGCAAGCGTTGCCTCCTCGGCGCGAACGCCGGTGTCGGTATCTCGCTCGGTGACGACTGCATCGTCGAGGCCGGCCTGTACGTCACCTCAGGCACCAAGGTCACCGGCCCCGACGGCACCGTCATCAAGGCCAAGGATCTCAATGCCAAGTCGAACCTCCTGCTGCGCCGCAACTCGGTGAGCGGTGCCGTCGAGGTAGTGCCGAACAAGGGCACCGGAGTCGAACTGAACGCAGCCCTCCACGCCAACGACTGAGAAGAATCCCGTGAGCACAGCCGAGTCGCCCGCAACCGAACCGCAGCATCTCGGGAGCGGACTCAAAGTCCGACATCTGACCATGATGGGGCTCGGCTCCGCGATCGGCGCGGGCCTGTTCCTCGGTTCCGGTGTAGGTATCGCCGCGGCCGGTCCCGCAGTGATCGTGTCGTACCTCCTCGCCGGCATCATGATCATCTTCGTGATGCGGATGCTCGGCGAGATGGGGGCTGCTCTTCCCGTCAGCGGTTCGTTCTCGCACTACGCGCGTATCGGCATCGGACGCTGGGCCGGGTTCACGATGGGCTGGCTCTATTGGTTCATGTTGATCATGGTGCTCGGTGTCGAGATCACCGGCGCATCCGCGATCGTCCAGTCATGGCTCCCCGGGGTGCCGCAATGGGTAGTGGCGCTCGTGTTCGTCTCGTTCTTCGCGGTCGTCAACCTCGCGCGCGTAGCCAACTTCGGTGAGTTCGAATTCTGGTTCGCCGCCTTGAAAGTCGCTGTCATCATCGGTTTCCTGGTGATCGGTGTGCTGCTGGTGTTCGGCCTGCTTCCCGGAACCGACCCGGTCGGCACGGTGCATCTGCTCGGCGACGGCGACGGATTCGCACCCAACGGCATCGCAGGCATCGCGGCAGGCCTACTCGCGGTCGCGTTCGCATTCGGTGGCATCGAGATCGTCACGATCGCCGCTGCCGAGTCGAAGGATCCGGAACGGTCGATCGCCACCGCCGTGCGCTCGGTCGTATGGCGTATCACCCTGTTCTACCTCGGGTCGATCGCGATCATGGTGCTCGTGTTGCCGTGGACGACCGCCAGCGGCGACACCTCGCCGTTCGTATCCGTCCTCGATATCGCCGGGATCCCCTACGTCTCCGGGTTCATGGAACTCGTCGTCGTGATCGCACTGCTGTCGGCGTTCAACGCGAACGTGTACGGAACGTCGCGGATGGCGTACTCCCTCGCGCGCGGCGGGGACGGACCGGCGTGGCTCGGCAAGCTCTCGCACAACGGAGTGCCGCGCAACGCGGTGCTGGTGTCGGTGTTCTTCGGCTTCGTCAGCGTGTGGCTGAACTGGCTGCTTCCCGATCAGATTCTCGGGATCCTGCTCAATGCCGTCGGCTCGGCACTGATCGCGGTCTGGCTCTTCATCGTGGTCGCGCACCTGCGACTGCGGCGGCGGTTCGAGCAGGACGGCACGCTGAAGCTGAAGATGTGGGCGTTCCCCTACCTGAGCTGGTTCACGCTCGCCATGCTCGTCGCATTCATCATCCTGATGCTGTCCGATTCGGATGCTCGCGCGCAGCTCACGGCCACTGCCATCCTGTTCGCGATCATCACGGTGATCGGCGTCGTCTGGCGCCGGACGCATCCCCACTCCTCGGTCGACACCGCGCCCCGCTGAACCAGGCCCTCAGCCGAATATCACCTTCGGTCAGTCGAACTGACCGAAGGTGATATTCGGCTATTCGTGGCAGGGGCTACTGGGCGGCGAGGAACTCCCGATCCGCACCCAGGCCCTCGAGCCGCCGCGCGATCAGCGCGGCCTGCAGCTGCCGCAGACCCGAGGGCCGTGTGGGGTCGAATCCGGTCAGCTGAGAGACCCGCTTGAGCCGGTAATCGACGGTGTTGGCGTGCACGTGCAGTGTGCGCGCAGTCAGCTGCCGGCTCAGGTCGTGCGAGATGTGGGTCTCGAGCGTCTCGACGAGTTCGGGTGAGTCGTCGAGCGGGTCCAGGACACGCGCGAGATACTGCCTGGCAGGTCCCGGCCGGGTCAGCTGGTATTCGAGAGCGAGATCGTGCATGCCGTACGCGCCGACCGGGCGGCCGAGCAACCGGACGAGGTCGAGCAGCTCGTGGGCCTGCTTCGCTGCCGCCGGTACTTCCGGTACCGACGCGTGCACCAGCGCCACCGTCACCGACACACCTGCCACCATCTCGATCCGTCGGCGCAGATCGTCGACCGGAGGTGATGCCGACGAACCCGCGAGCAACACCGTGCCGCCTTCGGGGCCGAGCAACGCCAAGTGCTTACCGTCGCAGATGGCTTCCAGTTCGACCTCGACGCGACGCAGGGTCCGGCGGGCGACGACCTCCGGACGCACGTGCGGATTCCGCTCGTCTGGGTGCCGCGCCAGCGACACGGCGAGCACGGTGTATCCGTCGGCGAGTTCGAGCCCGGAACGACGCGCGACGGACGCGGCGTCCTGACCACTGAGCAGCGCAGCGATGAGTTCCTGTGCGGCGACGTCGCGCTCGCGGCGGATGACCTCGAGTTCCGAGACGAATCCGGTCGTCGCGGTCACGGTGACCCGTTCGAGCAGCGCCATCCACAGCCGCGAGGCGTCGGCGAGCGACATGACGTCGCCCTCACGGGCCCGGTCGCTGACAAGCTCCCAGCCGAGGCGAATTCCCTCGTGGTAGATGCGCAGCATGTATTCGAGGCGGAATCCCGCCCGTGCCCACTGCGCTGCACTGCTGCGTAGATCCGCCAGATCGGCGTCCGTCGGTAGTTCGCCGGAGTCGAGCAGGTGGATCGCGATGCGCAGGCACCGCACGGTGACCTCGGTGACGTCGCCGCGCAACGATTCGCCGGGTCGCAGCGAACACGGCGCGACGTTGTCGGCGAAATGCGCGACCAGTTTGCGCGCGACCGCCGGTAGGTCGCGAAGTGGAACGGACGCGGGCTTGCCGTCGACCATGAAAGCGGGTACGGCACCACCCGGTCGATCACCACCGCTCAACCGATCGGTTTCCCGAATCTGATCCGTCAAAGACATACCTCGAACCCCCATCGAAGTGAGTACACCTACTTACTCTGCAGTAGACAATCCGCCCTGGAGTGTGGCACACGCAACCCCCGAGCCGACTGTTTGTCGATTTTTCGTCGGCACCGGCACTCCGCCGGAGATTGTCCGGCCAACGTCACTACTGCAACAGCTTCTTTTGCACCTTTCCCATCGCGTTGCGCGGCAACGAGTCGACGACCCGCACCTCACGCGGGCGCTTGTGGGTCGAAAGCTGCTGCGCGACAAGCGCGATCAGCTCGTCTTCAACCACTTCGGGGCCATCGACATGAGGAACCACGAACGCGACGATACGTTGGCCGAGATCATCGTCCTCGAGGCCCACAATCGCAACCTCCCTTACCGATGGGTGGCCGAGCAGCACGGTTTCGATCTCCCCGGCCCCCACTCGGAAGCCACCCGTCTTGATCAGATCGGTCGACTCCCGGCCCACGATCCGATGGAATCCGTCGGCGTCGATCACCGCGACATCGCCGGTGACGAACCAGCCGTCGTCGGTCCACGACGCACTGGTCGCCTCGGGGCGACCCAGATAGCCGTCGAACAACATCGGACCCCGCACCTGCAACACCCCGATGCTCTCCCCGTCATGGGGCACGTCGGCACCGTGCTCGTCGCGCAGCCTCGTCTGCACCCCGGCGACCGGCGTCCCCACCCAGCCCGGTCGGCGCTCACCGTCGGCGCGGGTGCTCAGGGTGAGCATCGTTTCACTCATGCCGTAGCGCTCGATCGGGGCCTTCCCGGTCAGCTCACGCAACTTCTCGAACACCGGCACGGGAAGCGGGGCACTGCCGGAGACGAGCAGTCGGGCACCGCTCAGTGCCCGCGCGGACTCTTCGTCCTCTGCCACACGCGACCACACCGTCGGCACTCCGAAATAGAGGGTGCCGGAGGCCTCCGCATACGCCTGCGGCGTCGGCTTACCCGTGTGGATGAGTCTGCTGCCCAACCGAAGTGGACCGAGCACACCGAGAATCAGACCGTGCACGTGAAACAACGGCAGTCCGTGCACGAGGGTGTCGCGCTCCGTCCAGTCCCACGCCCCCACGAGCGCGTCGAGCCCTGCGGCAATCGCCTGCCTGCTGAGCAGCACTCCCTTGGGGGCTCCCGTGGTGCCGGAGGTGTAGAGCACGAACGCGATCTTCGCCGGGCTCGGCTCCGGCAGATGATGCCAGTCGCGCGCGTGCAGTCGTACCGGCAACACCGGAAGTTCCGGCACCTGCGCACCCGCAGCGCTGTCCCCCGTCTCGGGAGCCGGTCCGAGCCACGCCTGTGCACCCGAGTCCTTCAGTATGTGAGCGAGTTCGGCCGGACCCGAGTCCGGCGGCACCGGCACCACCGTGACGCCCGCGAGCAGGCAGCCGACGACTGCCACGATCGTGGTCGCCGTGGGGGTGGCAAGCACCGCAACCCGCTCGGCTCGCGACACGCGAGCGGCCACCGCCGTCGCTGCCCCGAGAATGTCGCTGCGCGACAGGGTATGGCCGTCGATCCGGACGGCATCGGGCACATCGTCACCACGGGCGACGGCAAGCGGATTCAACGAACGCAGAAGTGCAGACACAACTGTCACGATACTGTCGCGATCACCGATCCCACGATTGTGTTGCGAGCAGTCAGGAACGGAGCCGTCCGTGTGCTCCGGGCCCGGCCGCGGTGACCTGCCGCGACGGCGGCAACACGATTCCGAGCACTGCGCCGAGGAGCATGCCGATCAGCACCGCGACGCCGTGTGCGTCGTCGAGGAGCACGAGCAGTACCCCGGCGACGAACGTGCCCGCCGACGCCACCAACAGCGTGCGCCGCGCACCCGCCACGGGCCACAATCCAGCAAGGGACGCTGCCATCACGAACGTCGCACCGGAGACTCCCGCCCCCACCGACGGCGCAACGAACGACGTGAACAATGCCCACAACAACTGGCCGACGACGAACAACGCGACCGCGCGCTCCCACCCCCAGATACGCACCACCGCGATCGCGACGATCGCAAGCATCACCAGATTTCCGACCGTCCCGGCGACACCACCATCCTGCGTCAGCGCCGACGTGAACACCCGCCACCATTCGCCGTCGCGGGTGCGGACGGGATCGCGACGGAGCACGTCGAGCAGCGGGGGCAGGATCAGCCGGATCACCGACGGCACCGCGATCAGCACCCACAACACGATCGCCGCGACCGGAGGCGGCCACCACCAACTCTGCGCGTCGCGGCCGCGACGCGGGGCGGCCATCAGTGCGGTGAGCGCCACCACGACGACATAGAGCACCCACGAACGGGGGTCGTCGCCGGAAGTGCCCACGAGCGCCAATCTACCGGCGAGGGGGCCCGCTCAGTCGCGGCTCACCAGCGACCGCAGGAAGAATCGCAGGTTGGAAGGGCGTTCGGCGAGCCGCCGCATGAGATAGCCGTACCACTGCGACCCGTACGGTACGTAGACGCGGACCCGGCGTCCGGCAGTCGCCAATCGATGCTGTTCCCCGTCACGAATCCCGAACAGCATCTGATGCTCGAACCCCGTACGTCCACGTCCGGCGTACGCGGCAAGCGGATCGACCGCCGTGACGAACGTGGGATCGTGCGACGCCACCATCGGGTAGCCGTCGCCCGCCATGAGGATCCGCAGACACCGCAGATACGACGCATCGACCTCGGCGCGATCCCGGTACGCCACCGACACCGGTTCGTCGTAGGCACCCTTGCACAACCGCACCCGCGACCGCGGCGCCGCCAGTTCGCGGCAGTCTCCTTCCGTGCGGCGCAGATAGGCCTGCACGACCGCCCCCACATCGGGGAAATCGGCGCGTAGATCCCGGACGATCCCGAGCGTGTCGTCGGTGACGGTGTGATCTTCGGCGTCGATGCTCACCCACGCGCCCGTGTCCTCCGCGGCAGCGCAGATCTCCCGGGCATGGTCCAACGCAACCTTGGGCCCGTCCGGCCCGAGCGACAACCCCAGCGCGGTGGGTTTGACCGACACCTCGACCGCGGGCGTACCCGTGAACGTGTCCGGGGTGATGTCGCCGAGCGTCCCGAGATCGGCGAGCAGCTCACGGTATTCGGCGACGGTCGCGCGGGCCTGCCCGATGTCGAGGGTGTTCTCACCGAGATGGTCGATGCTCACCGCCCGGCCCGAACCCAGCAGTCGCGCGGCCACACCCAGCACGTCCGCGCGTGTGGTTCCGGCGACGAACCGGTCGACGATCCGGCGAGTGGGCGGTGCCCCGGTGACCAGACGACGCGCCGCGTTCGACTTCGCAGCCGCGAGGATGACCGGACGCAGTGGATTCGACAGCACACGGCCCACGGCCGGGCTGCTCACGGCCCCTCCCCCTCGTCGGATTCCATGTGCGGGTAGCGGTGATCCGTGGGCGGGACGAACGTCTCCTTGAGAGCCCGCGGCGACACCCAGCGCATCAGGTTCAGCGGCGAGCCCGCCTTGTCGTCGGTGCCCGAAAGCCGGCCACCGCCGAAGGGCTGCTGCCCGACGACGGCACCGGTGGGCTTGTCGTTGACATAGAAGTTGCCTGCCGAGAACCGCAGGGCGGTGGCGGCCCGCTCGATCGCGGCGCGATCCTCGGCGATCACCGCCCCGGTCAGCGCGTACGGGGTTGCGATGTCGATCATCTCGAGCACGTTCTCCCACGCACCGGTGACAGTGTCGTCGTAGACGTGCACAGCGAGGATCGGACCGAAGTATTCGGTGGTGAGCGCTTCGTCGCGGGGATCGTCGACGAGGAGCACCGTGGGTCGCACGAACCAGCCGACCCACTGGTCGTACCCGCCGCCGACGGCGAACTCGACCGAAGTGCGGTTCCGAGCGTGGTCGAGGGCACCGACAACCTTCTCGAAGGCCGGGCGGTCGATCAACGCACCACCGAAATTGGACAGATCCGTGACGTCGCCGTAGGTGAGCGCATCGACCTCCGCGAGAAAGTCGTCCCGCATTCGCGCCCACACCGAGCGCGGCACGAATGCGCGCGACGCCGCCGAGCACTTCTGCCCCTGATACTCGAACGCGCCGCGGATCAGTGCGGTGGTGAGGACGGCCGGGTCCGCGGACGGATGCGCGACGACGAAATCCTTCCCTCCCGTCTCCCCCACGATCCGCGGATAGGTCCGATACCTGTCGAGGTTGCCTCCGATCTCCTTCCACAAGTGCCGGAATGTCGGGACCGACCCGGTGAAATGAAGCCCGGCGAAGCGGGGGTCACTCAGGACCACGTCGGACACGGCCCTGCCGTCGCCGGTGAGCAGGTTGATCACCCCCGGCGGCATGCCTGCCGCCTCGAGCACACGCATCGTCCAGTACGCGGCCAGGGACTGGGTGGGTGAGGGCTTCCAGACGACGGTGTTGCCCATGAGTGCGGGCGCGGTGGGCAGGTTCCCGGCGATCGCGCTGAAGTTGAAGGGTGTCACCGCGTACACGAACCCTTCGAGCGGACGGTGATCCATCCGGTTCCACACGCCCGGGGACGACGTCGGCTGCTCCGCGAGGAGTTCGCGTGCGAAGTGGACGTTGAACCGCCAGAAGTCCACGAGTTCGCACGGTGCGTCGATCTCGGCCTGCTGCACCGACTTCGACTGGCCGAGCATCGTGGCGGCGGCGATGGTCTCGCGCCACGGACCCGACATCAGGTCGGCGGCCCGCAGCAGGATGGCGGCGCGCGCATCGAACGGCATGTCGCGCCACGCGGGTGCCGCCGCGGTGGCTGCATCGACCGCCGCTGCCGCATCCGCCGCGGTGGCATTGCGGAGGGTGCCGAGCACCGCGGCATGGTTGTGCGGCTGCACGATATCGACACGATCGCCCTCACCGTGGAGGTGCGCTCCCCCGATCACATGGCTGACATCGATCGGTTCGGCGGTGAGTTCCGCGAGCTTCCCGAGCAGGCGGGCCCGCTCGGAGCTGCCCGGCGCATATCCGTGTACCGGCTCGTTCGTCGGCTCAGGAACAACTGTGACGGCGTCCATGGTGCCTCCTGGGCCCAGAGTAGCGCCGACACCGCGACCGGCGGGCCGAATACACTGCCTCGCCGTACCAACCCCACCCGCCCCTGCAGCTCCACCCGTCTCTGAGCGAAAGTGCCGTTCAGTCGATCTGAGCGAGCAAAGGTGCCGTTCGCTCGGATTCGGGCGCGGCTATTTCAGACGTTCGGCGGCGGCAGCGATTCGCTCGTCGGTCGCCGTCAACGCGATCCGCACGTGCTGCACCCCGCCCGGCCCGTAGAACTCACCCGGTGCGACGAGAATGCCGCGGTCGGCGAACCAGTCGACAGTGGCGCGACACTCCTCACCGCGGGTGGCCCACAGGTACAGTCCGGCCTCGGAATGGTCGACGGTGAAGCCGGCGCCGCGCACGGCTGCGAGCAGCGTCTCGCGACGCGCCCGGTACCGCTCGCGCTGGATGTTCTCGTGCTCGTCGTCGTTCAGTGCTGCGGTCATCGCGGCCTGGATCGGCAGCGGCAACATCATGCCCGAGTGCTTGCGCACTTCGAGCAGGTCGGCGACGAGTTCGGCATCGCCGGTGACGAATCCCGCGCGGTAGCTCGCGAGGTTGGATGTCTTCGACAGAGAATGCACCGCAAGCAGGTTGGTGTGGTCTCCGTCGCTCACGCTCGGATGCAGGATCGAGAGAGCCTCGCCCTCCCAGGTGAGACCGAGGTAGCACTCGTCGGACACGACGATCGCGTTCCTGCTGCGTGCCCAATCGACGACCTTGCGCAGATGATCGAGGCCGAGCACCTTTCCGGTCGGGTTCGACGGCGAGTTGACGAACACAAGCGACGCGCCCTCCGGCCCGAGGCGGGTGAGGCCGTCGGCACGGATCAACCGTGCACCCGCAAGCAACCCGCCGACCTCGTAGGTGGGGTACGCGAGCTCAGGGATGACGACGAGATCCGGCGCCCCGACGCCCAGCAGGGTCGGCAACCACGCGATCATCTCCTTGGTGCCGATCGCAGGCAGAATCGCGGCCTCGTCGATGCCGGTGATCCCGTAGCGACGTGCGAGCGCACCCACGGCGGCCTGCCGCAGTTCGGGTGTCCCGTGAGTCGTCGGGTAGCCGGGCTCCTCCGCGACCGAGGCGAGCGCTTCCCGGATCACCGGAGCCACCGGGTCGACGGGGGTGCCCACCGAGAGGTTGACGATCCCTCCCGGATGCGCCGCGGCCTCGGCCTTCGCGTCGGTCAGCGAATCCCACGGAAAATCCGGAAGGCTCTGCGCGACCGACCGGCGTGTGCGAGTGGCCACCGGCGCCTAGTCCTCGCCCATGGGAGGCAGGTTCTTGACGAACGGCGTGTCGTAGTCGACCTTGCCGAGCTTCGCCGCACCGCCGGGAGACCCGAGATCCTTGAAGAAGTCGATGTTGGTCTGCACGTATTCGGACCACTCGTCCGGCACATCGTCCTCGTAGAAGATCGCTTCGACGGGGCAGACCGGCTCACAGGCGCCACAGTCCACGCATTCATCCGGGTGGATGTACAGCATGCGACCACCCTCGTAGATGCAGTCGACCGGGCATTCTTCGATGCATGCCTTGTCCAACACGTCCACGCACGGCTCCGCAATCGTGTACGTCACTGCTGTTCTCCCTGCCTCTCTGAATGCCCGCCGACCCGGTACGGTCCCAGCGCATCGGACGCATCGGCGCCCACAACCGAACAGTATCCACCGTCGCCGGTGGTCCGCCTCGCGTTAGGGTGCCCTGACCTGACCGCGGCACCGGTTCGGACCTATCGGACAGTGACGCCGATCTCACGACGGGCGTATGCGGTGGTGCGTTCGCGGGCCGGACGACCGATACCCTCGGCGATCGATACCAGATCAGCGACGGTCTTCTCCGAACCGTGCTGTGAGCCCGCCATCCGCGAGATCGTCTCCTCCATCAAGGTGCCACCGAGATCGTTGGCGCCGCCCTCGAGCATTGCCTGCGTTCCGGCCACACCGAGCTTGACCCAGCTGGTCTGGATGTTCGGGATGCGTCCGTGCAGCATGATGCGGGCCAGCGCGTGCGCCGCACGGTTGTCGCGCATCGTCGGCCCCGGCCGGGACGCACCCGCCAGATACAGCGGCGACGACTGATGCACGAACGGAAGCAACACGAACTCGGTGAACCCGCCCGTGCGGTCCTGGATGCCGCGCAGCACATTCAGGTGCCCCACCCAGTGGTGTGGCTGATCGACATGCCCGTACATCATCGTCGAACTGGACCGCAGCCCCACCTCGTGCGCGGTGGTGACCACCTCGATCCACTCCGCGGTGGGCAGCTTGCCCTTCGTGAGCACCCAGCGCACCTCGTCGTCGAGGATCTCCGCGGCCGTGCCCGGGATGGTGTCGAGGCCGGCTTCACGCAACTCGGTCAACCATTCACGGATGGAGGTACCACTGCGTGCGACACCGTTGACGATCTCCATCGGCGAGAACGCATGCACGTGCATCGACGGCACCCGCGCCTTGACCGCGCGCACCAGATCGGCGTAGCCGGTGACGGGCAGTTCTGGGTCGATACCGCCCTGCATGCACACCTCGGTCGCGCCCGCGACGTGTGCTTCCCACGCCCGGTCGGCCACTTCCTGCGCGGACAGCGTGAAGGCATCGGCGTCGCCCTTACGCTGCGCGAACGCACAGAACCGGCACCCCGTGTAACAGATGTTGGTGAAGTTGATGTTCCGGTTGACGACGTACGTGACGTCGTCACCGACCGCGTCGCGACGCAACTGATCGGCCAGCGCGATGATCGCCTCTAGGCCGGCTCCTTCGGCGTTCGCGAGTGCGACGTACTCGGCGTCGGAGCATCCGCCCGGGTCGCGCTCCGCAGACCGCAACGCCGACAGCACGTCGCGTTCCAGCCGTACCGGCGCCGACTCGCCGAGCGCGAGCACCTGCTCACGCACGGTGTCCCAGTCGCCGAAGGCACTGCCCAGGTCGGAGCGGTGATCTGTATTGCGTCCGGTCACATCGATCTCGGAATTGAGGTCGACACGTCCCGACGACTCCCAGTCGATGTCGGGTTCCTGCCACGGCAACCCCGACGGGATGACCTGCCGCGCGAGCCCGGTCTCCGAGTCGGACAACGCACGCACGTGAGCGGTGATCCTCGGGTCGATCCACGGCTGACCGGCCAGCACGTACTGAGGCTGCGCTGCGATACGTTCGGTGAGCCGGAATCCGGCGTCGGCGCTGAGCCGGGCCAGCGTGTCGAGATTCGGCCACGGCCGCTCCGGATTGACGTGATCCGGTGTCAGCGGCGACACGCCGCCCCAGTCGTCGACACCCGCCGCGAGCAGTGCGCGGCACTCGTCGAGCGACACGAGGTTGGGCGGCGCCTGAATGCGCATGCCCGGGCCGAGGACAAGACGTGAAACCGCGATCGCGGCCAGGAACTCGTCGAGTGCGGCGTCGTCGACGTCGCGCATCGCGGTGTCGTCCTTGGCTCGGAAATTCTGCACGATGACTTCCTGGATATGACCGAACGCCTTGTGCGTCTTCCGGATCGCCAGGATCGACTCTGCCCGCTCGACGAAGGACTCCCCGATACCGACGAGGATGCCGGTGGTGAACGGCACCGACAGACGGCCCGCATCGGTCAGTACCCGCAGCCGTACGGACGGTTCCTTGTCGGGGCTGCCGTGATGGCACTGGCCCTTCTCCGTGAACAACCGCTCCGAGGTCGTCTCGAGCATCATGCCCATCGACGGCGCCACCGGCTTGAGCCGTGAGATCTCGGCCCAGCTCATCACACCCGGATTCAGGTGCGGCAGCAGACCGGTCTCCTCGAGCACTCTGATCGACATCGCCCGCACGTAGTCGAGCGTCGAGTCGTAGCCGCGCTCGTCGAGCCACTGCCGTGCCTCGGGCCACCGGTCCTCGGGCCGGTCGCCGAGGGTGAACAACGCTTCCTTGCAGCCGAGCTCGGCACCCTGACGCGCGATCTCGAGGATCTCGTCGGGCTCGAGGTACATGCCCTGACCCGCGGCACGAAGCTTGCCCGGGACAGTGACGAACGTGCAGTAATGGCACTTGTCCCGACACAATCGAGTGATCGGGACGAACACCTTCCGCGAGTAGGTCACCATTCCGGGACGGCCCTCCGCGAGCAGGCCTGCATCGCGCACCCGAGCCGCCGACGCACACAGATCGTCGAGGTCGGAGCCGCGTGCCTGCAGCAGCACAGCGCCTTCGTCGACGTTGAGGCTCACCCCGTCGCGCGCGCGACGCAGCGCCCGCCGCATCGCCGACGAAGTCGGCTGTGGAGCGGCACCGGGACGCAGCGACGGCGACGGAAGCATCGCGGAGTGCGGGGTGTCGTCAACGGAATCGGTCATGGGCCGATCATGCGCCCCCGCCGTGTCGCATGCCACTTCGGGGTGCATCGGCGATTCACGCGTGCGGATAATCCTCGTCCACCGATACCTCTCGATTCTGATCGGCGGCGTCCGCAGCATCGACCTCGAGCGGCAGGTCGGACGGGAACGTGTCGCGAGGGTCGTCGTAGGCCGGCGTCGACTGCTCGACGCGATCACCCTCCGAATCCTCGGTCGACAGGCTCGGGAACTCGAGCGCGGAAGTGTCGGTCATATCGGCTTCACTCATGTCGATCCTCCTCGTCGTGGCGCAAACACCCGGCGGTGCGGTTGACCGTGGCCACCGCGATCAGGGGCCTGGCCCAGCCTAACCTGGAACAGGGAACCGAGTCGGGAGTGTGATGGTGGAGAGCGACAGCGGAACGACGATGGTCGAGCCCGCATGGCGGCCGAGTCCGAAAGCGCGTGCACTGTGGGCGATCAACGCCGCGTTGATGTGGGTGCCGATCGTCATTGCGCAGGTCGTGTGGGGTGTGCTCGACTCCGGACGGATCGGGTGGCACATCGCGGCGGCAGTCGCGACCGTCGTCGTTGCGGGTCTGCATGTCGGGGTGGTTCCGCTGTGGCGGTACCGGGTGCACCGGTGGGAGATCAGCGACACCGCCGTCCACACTCGCTCGGGTTGGTTCACGCAGGAGCGCCGGATCGCCCCGATCTCGCGGATCCAGACCGTCGACACCGAACGCGGCCCGATCGACCGGTGGCTCGGGCTCGCGACCGTCACCGTCACCACCGCGTCGTCTGCCGGTGCCGTGGAGATCACCGCACTCGACACGGCGGTGGCCGACGACACGGTCGCGCGGCTCACCGCGATCGCGGGCCGGAACGGGGCCGACGCGACGTGAACCCGGAATCCGATACCGCTGTCACCGACGACACCGTCGGCTGGCAGCGTCTCGACCGCCGGATGCTGCTGATCCATCCGGTCGAAGAGATTCTGAAGCTGTTTCCCCTCCTGATCGGTTCGGTGCTGCTGGGCAGCAGCAGAGGTAACCCGTACTGGGGGCTCGGTGTCGCGGTGCTCCTGATTCTCGTCGGGCTCGCCCGCTGGTTCACCACGACCTATCGGGTCGGACCCGTGCACGTCGAACTGCGCCGCGGCCTGTTGCAGCGCCGCGAGCTGTCGGTTCCGCGCAGCCGTATCCGGTCCGTCGACGTCGACCGGCGGGTGCTGCACCGGCTGCTCGGTCTCGCGGTCGTGAAGATCGGTACCGGCCAATCCGGTGGAGGTAGCACCGACCACAACAAATTCGAGCTCAACGGCATCGCGATCGACGACGTTCCTGCCCTGCGCGCAGGACTGCTCGAGGGCGCGCGCACCACTGCCGGTCCGGACGGTCCCGGTCCGAGCGCATCCACCGAATCCGGTCCCGTGGCCGCTGCGCCGCGCGAACGCGAGCTGGCCCGGTTCCGGCCCGGATGGGTCCGGTACGCGCCGCTCTCGGCCACCGGTCTCGTCGCCGTCGCCGCCGTGATCGGGCTGGCGTTCCAATACGGGATCGGCGAACGACTCACCGAATCGGACACGGTCGCGCGGGGGGTCGATGCGCTCGCGGCAGCGGGTATCGCAGTCGCTGTCGGTGTCGCGGTCCTCGCGATCCTCATCGTGGCGAGCATCGCGGCGTGCATCCGGTACCTGCTGCTGTACGGGAACCTTCTGGTCACCGACGACGGGCGGATGCTGCGTGTCGGGCGAGGCCTGCTGCGGGTGCGGCACACGACGCTCGACCGTGCCCGGCTTCGCGGCGTCGACGTCCACGAACCCCTCGCGTTGCGACTCGCGGGGGCGGCGCGTCTCGATGCGATCATGACGGGTGTGTCGGCCGAACAGGGCGAGTCGTCGCTCGTGTTGCCGTCGGCGCCCGACGGTGAGGTACGCCGGGTTGCGGGTGAGGTGCTCACCACCGGTTCCCCCTTGACCGTGCCCCTGGTTCCCCACGGCCCCGCCGCCCGTCGTCGCCGGTTCACTCGGGCACTCGTTCCGGTCGTGTGCCTGATCGCGGTGGGCATCGCGGTTGCCGCGGTCCTCGACCGGTCGCTACCGATCCCCGTGATCGTGGCAGGCACAGCGGTGCTCGTGGTAGCGGCAGCAGCACTCGGGTGGGATCGCTATCGCGGTCTCGGGCATGCCGCACCGGCCGGGTATCTCGTCACGCGGGCGGGTTCGCTCGACCGCCACCGGATCTGCCTCGAGTCGGACGGCATCATCGGATGGACGGTGCGCCAGTCGTTCTTCCAGCGGCGCGCGGGAGTCGCGACGGTGATTGCGGCGACTCCCGCAGGCGCGGGGCACTACGAGATCGTGGACGTACCCGAACGCTACGCGTGGTCGTTGATCGAATCGGTGACTCCCGGTGCGGGCGACATCTGGGCACGCCCATGACGCACGACGTGACCGATCCCTGGCACAGGCCCGGCGCCGGCACCCTCGCCGCCATGGACACCGAACTCGTGCACTGCCGCGCGTGTCCGAGATTAGTGGAGTGGCGCGAACTGGTCGCACTAGAGAAACGGGCCGCATTCCGGGGCGAGGAGTACTGGGGCAGACCCGTACCCGGTTTCGGTCCCGCCGATGCGGCGCTGCTGATCGTGGGGTTGGCACCGGCAGCGCACGGCGCCAACCGGACGGGGCGGATGTTCACCGGCGATCGTTCCGGCGATTTCCTGTATGCCGCGATGTACGAGGCCGGTCTCGCGTCACAGCCCACGGCGACACATCCCGGCGACGGACTCGAACTGTTCGGTACGCGGATCACCTCACCGGTGCACTGCGCACCGCCTGCCAACAAGCCGACCGTGACCGAACGCGACACGTGCAGGGGCTGGCTCGAGCAGGAACTCGCATTGCTCTCGCCGACGCTGAGAGCTGTGGTGGTGCTGGGCGGATTCGGGTGGCAGGCGCTGTTACCGGTGCTGGCGGCCGCGGGCTGGGTCGTGCCGTCACCGCGCCCGAAGTTCGGGCACGGCGCGAGTGTCACTTTGGCCGCGGCGACCGGAGAGAAGGCCCCGTTGCATCTGTTCGGGTGCTACCACGTGAGTCAGCAGAACACCTTCACCGGCCGTCTCACCCCGGCGATGACCGCGGCGGTGCTCACAGCTGCGGCGCAGGCGGCCGGGTTGTCTGCATGATCGCTTTGATCCGCGCGGAGAAGAGGTAGCCGCCTGCAGGCGCGAGCGCTGCAATGGGCAGCATCAGGATTCGCCAGTCGGCCATGACGAGCTGATCTCCACCCGGCCCGACGGCGAGGCACACGAGGAATCCGAGCAACCACGCCCCGAGTGGCAACATCGCGGTACGAAGCGATCCGGTCTCGCTGTTCACGGCCATCACCAGCAGCAGATTGATCACCGCGGCGAGCAGGATCGTGATCGGAAACGGGACCGAACCGATGTAGAGACCGAGGAACATCACCGACAGGATTGCGCACAACAATCCGTCGAAGACGAGCAGCGCGACCAGTCCCTTACGGGGCTCCGGTGGCAGCGCGGGTACGTCCGGCAGTGCTGTTGCAGGGTCGACGGTCATCGTTCCATAGTGCGGGACGGCGCCTCTGCAGAACCAGCCGGGGTCGACCCGGCCCGAGCCGGCCGAGGTTGCGACGAGTTACGGCACCGGTGGATAGCCGAGCATGGTCAGAAGGTGCGATTGCATGTCGACGAATCCGTAGAGCGCATGGAAGTAGTCGGCGCGGATCTCGTCGGCATGCGGCCTCAAGGAATCGACGAATGCAATGATCTGATTCTGGACGGACCAGTTGTACATCGCCGCCCCTCCCCTCGGTTGGTGACGGCGGCCACACTAGCCGATGCCGGAGAAGAGGTCACGCTCCCGTCCGGAACTGTCCACTTCGCCCGGTTCTCCACGCACCAGACGGAAATGCTCTTCACCGAAGACCGGTTGAGCGACGAAGTTCGACAACGTGAACTGTTCACCGCCCGGCGCGACGGTCACCTGGGTCGCGTGGGCAGCCATCGCGGCACGTTTCGCATCGAGCACCCCGCGGACATCGACGACGGCCGTCACCTGATCGTCGGGCACGGCGGGAAGCTCCCCCGGACCGGGTCGACGCCATCCGTCGAGGAGGTCGCCGATCTCGGCGACCCCCATTTCGAGGGCCGATCTCTCGGTGACCGTCCAGTACACCTTCGCCGGGGTCCACGGCGCGCCTGCACCGGGATGGGAATCGGTTCCGGAGAGCTCGACTGCGGCGGTGACGCGTTCGTGCACCGCGATGTGGTCCGGGTGCCCGTACCCGCCGACCGGGTCGTAGGTGATCACCACATGGGGCCGGGTACGCCGGATGACGGCGACGAGCTCCGCAACGGCTTCATCGAAATCGGCGTTCACCCATGCGCGAGGATTCGCGGCCGACGGCATGCCTGCCATCCCGGAATCCCGCCAATGGCCCGCTCCACCCAGGAAGCAGGGCGTGGCGACCCCGAGTGCGTTCAGCGCCCGGGTCAGTTCGAGCACGCGGTAGCCGCCGAGTTGGTCTGCCCGATCGGCGGTGAGCTGTGCCCACTCGTCGCCGATGACTTCGCCTTCCTCACCGAGGGTGCAGGTCACTACGGTGACCTCGGCTCCGTCGGCCACGTAGCGGGCGATCGTGCCGCCGGTGGTGAGAGTCTCGTCGTCGGGATGGGCATGGACGAGCAGCAGTCTGTGTGGTTCGTGATCGGTCACGGTGTGTCCCTCCACCAGAATCGAGCGTCACCGACGATACCCGCCGGCACCGGACCGGTCAGCGAGGCGCCGTCGATCCCCGGGACGGCAGCGGCAACGTACCGGCCCTGGATGATCGGCAGGTTCACGGCGAGCTCCCACAATCGCGGCTCCGCGGAGGCGAGGATCGCCGGGACGTCCCCGATACCGTGCAGGGCCTCTGTGAGCTCGGCCTGCACCCCGGGATCACAGACGCCGGAGAGGTTGCTCGGCGCTTCGAGCTGCGCGGCGACGGCCTCTTCGGTCTCGTCCGCAGCGTCCTCGTCGCCGGTTTCCAGGCCCGTGTCTTCCGAGCCGGGAGCTTCGGAGTCGGGCGAGGTGACCGGCCCCTCCGGTGTCTCCGGCGCGGCGGGGTCGGGAAGAGCAGGCGGACAGCCGAATCGGGACATCGCCGCGGTCGCAGGGTCGGAACCGGCCCGCATCCAGCCGACGATCGCATGTACGTCTCCGTCGACGAGAGCTTCTCCGTAGAGCTCGTCCGGCGGTAACTCGCTCACCGTGGCGGCGATTCCCGCACCGGTCAGGACATCGGCCACAGTCCGTGCCACGGTGCGCGCGGTCTCGGATCCTTCGGCAACTCCGAGAGTGAGGACGAGCGGGGCGTCGTCGCGGACGAGCGCGCCGTCCTCGATCGGCTCTGCGCGTCCCGTTGCCGTCTGTTCCGACGAATCCTCATCCGAGGACGACGCTTGCGATGTGGTCGTGTCCGGTGTCGTCGTCTCCGGTGTCGTCGTCTCCGGTGTGGTCGTTGCGGTCGGAGTCGACGGATCCGGGGGCGGCTCGTTCACCGCTACCGCCGCGTTGGGTACGTACCCGGCTTCCGCAAGCAACGCGAGCGCTTCCTCCCTGCTCGGGCGAGGCGGCATCGTCGGCGCGTACCCGGGGTCGGACGGGGCGAGAATCTGGGCTCTGTCGGGGACGACCTCGGACTCGGACCCCGCCGCGACCAGTGCGAGCATCTCGGGGTCGAGTAGACCGAGCACACCGCGGCGCACCCGCGGGTCGGCGAGCGCGGGAGTACGTGTGTTGAGCGTCAATTCGAGCGTTCTGGGCTCGAGCTGCACATGGGTGCGCAGGCCCGGCACCGCACCGAGCTGGGCGAGTAGAGCGGATCCCCCTGCGACCTGTGCGAGCTGGGTGTCGCCGCTACGCATGGATTCGGTGAGCTGGGCGTCGGTGCCGCCGCGCCTCATGAGAATCTCGTCCGGAAGGGCAGGTTCGCCCCAGAACCGGTCGTTGCGTTCGAGCAGCACCTCCCCGCGACCTCGGTCGACGGACTCCACCTTGAACGGACCACCCGAGACGGGGATCGTTTCCGACAGGCCGGTGGCGAAACCACCCGGAGTGTCCTTGACGAGGTGTGCCGGAAGCATGTCGGCGAACAGCTCCCGCCATGCGGGATAGGCCTCACGCAGAGTCACGGTGACCGTCTTGCCGCCGCCCGAGGATCGGACATCCTCGATCAACCGATAGCCTGCGGCGTCGACGACTCCGGGCTGCGAGATCATCTGCTGCCAGAGGTAATGGAAGTCCTCCGCCGCAACCGGCGCGCTGTCGGACCACTGGGCGTCGGTGCGCACCTTGTATTCGATGGTGAACGGCGCCTGCGAGGTGATCTCGGCGGACGCCAGCACCGAGTCGTCCAGTGCCCATTCGGTGACAGCGGGATCCTCTGCACCCGCTACGGGGCGGAATGCGCTGGGCAGGACGAGTTGTGCAACCGCATTGCCGACCGGTGACTGATCAGCCAGCAGGTGCGGGTTGAAACCGGTGTCCACACCGTCGATCGCCACCACCACGGTGTTGCGCTGGGGGGCGGGAGCGGGCGCTGCCGTCGGCTCGGTCTGTTCGATCGGCGGAGGTGGATCTGCGGTACATGCCGTCGACGCCAGTACGACTGTCGCGACGGCCACCGGACCGATCCACCGCCGATGCCGGATGCGCGAACGCAACACTCGGGGCTTCCTCTCGTCGACCTATGTCCATCGGGTATGTCGCGGCCCCGGGAGCCTAGGCTACCGGGGCCGCTTCCACACTGTTCCTACTGGTTGCGAGCCTTCTCGCGCGAACGCGCACGGGCACGGTCGGTAGCCGACAGGTGCAGCTTGCGCACCCGCACGATCTCCGGGGTGACCTCCACGCACTCGTCGCCGGCACAGAACTCCATGGCCGCTTCGAGGGTGAGTTCGATCGGCTTGGCGAGGGTCTCCATCACGTCGGCGGAAGACTGACGCATGTTGGTCAGCTTCTTCTCGCGGGTGACGTTGATGTCGAGGTCTTCCTGACGCGGGTTGATGCCCACGACCATGCCCTCGTAGGTGTCCGCTCCGGGCTCGACGAAGAACGTGCCGCGGTCGGCCAACTGGATCATCGCGAACGGCGTCACGGATCCCGCGCGGTCGGACACCAGCGACCCGGTGTGGCGTGCCCGGATCTCGCCTGCCCACGGCGCGTAGCCGTGGAAGACGGCGTTTGCGATGCCGGTGCCACGCGTTTCAGTGAGGAAGTCGGTGCGGAAACCGATCAGGCCGCGGGACGGGACGAGGAATTCCATGCGCACCCACCCCGTACCGTGGTTGGTCATCTGCACCATCTTGCCCTTGCGGTTGGCAAGCAGCTGCGTGATGGAACCGAGGTACTCCTCGGGGGTGTCGACCGTCAGCTCCTCGTACGGCTCGTGGAGCTTGCCGTCGACCTGCCTGGTCACCACCTGTGGCTTGCCGACGGTCAGCTCGAAACCCTCGCGGCGCATCTGCTCCACCAGGATCGCCAATGCCAGCTCGCCTCGACCCTGGACCTCCCAGGCGTCAGGGCGTCCGATATCGAGCACCTTGAGCGACACGTTGCCGACGAGTTCCGCGTCGAGGCGTGCCTTGACCATGCGCGAGGTCAGCTTGTGGCCCTTGACCCGCCCGACCAGCGGCGACGTGTTCGTGCCGATGGTGACCGAGATGGCAGGCTGATCGACGGTGATCTGAGGAAGCGCCACCGGGTTCTCGAGATCTGCGAGAGTGTCGCCGATCATGATGTCGGGGAACCCGGCGACAGCCACGATGTCGCCGGCGACGGCGGCTTCGGCAGGATGCCGCTCCACGCCGACGGTCGCGAGCAGTTCGGTGATCTTCGCCTTGGTGACGACCGGCTCGCCGTCGACGACGCGCATCCAGCTCACGGTCTGGCCCTTGCGGAGCTCGCCGTTGTGGATACGAACCAGCGCGAGGCGTCCCAGGAACGCGGAGGCGTCGAGGTTGGTGACATGCGCCTGCAGCGGTGCCGCAATCTCCCCCTTGGGGGCGGGGACGTACTCCATCAGCACGTCGAACAGGTCGTCGAGGTTCTCCGCGTCGGGAACCTGCCCGTTCTCGGGCTGCTTTCGGCTGGCCTTGCCCTCACGGCCGGAGGCATAGAGGACCGGAAGTCCGAGAGCGAGCTCGGCGGCTTCGGCGGCTTCGTCGTCGAGATCGGACGCGAGGTCGAGCAGCAGCGTCTGGCTCTCCTCGACGACCTCGGCGATGCGTGCGTCGGGGCGGTCGGTCTTGTTCACGACCAGGATCACCGGAAGCGATGCGGCGAGCGCCTTGCGGAGGACGAAGCGGGTCTGCGGCAGCGGACCCTCCGACGAGTCGACGAGGAGCACGACACCGTCGACCATGGACAGACCGCGCTCGACCTCGCCGCCGAAATCGGCGTGGCCGGGGGTGTCGATGACGTTGATGACCGTCACGTTGCCGTCGGGATGGTGACGGTGCACCGCGGTGTTCTTGGCGAGAATGGTGATGCCCTTCTCGCGTTCGAGGTCGCCGGAGTCCATGACTCGATCAACGAGTTCAGCGCGTTCGGCGAACGCGCCCGACTGGCGCAGCATTGCGTCGACCAGGGTGGTCTTTCCATGGTCGACGTGCGCCACGATGGCGACGTTTCGAAAATCGGCGGTGCTCACGCGATGGCTCTCCTGCTGTAGTCCGGCCACACGGCACTGGACCCGGTTGGCACCTCGCCCGTACGGCGCAATTTCGTTCTGGGCCGCGACGCGAATGCGAGACACCCGACATGGTCTTCGGAGTCGATATTTCGAAGTTCCACGCAGGCACTGCGGCCACGAACACCCTACAGGCCGCACCGGTATGCACGCGGCATCGCGAACCTATCGGCCCAGCTCACCCTACCCCGAAGTGACGTTCGCCACGCACGGGAGCGCAACTCGGGCACCACAAGCGCCCACTGAGCACCCCTTGGTGTTCAAGTGAGGGCACGCTAACCTGACTTCGACGCGTGGACAGGAAGCAGGACGACGATGGGCAAGAAGAAGTTCAAGGCGAGCACTGTCGCAGGCCTGAAGCCGAAGAAGAAATGCTGTCGTAAGAAGACGCGCTGCGTGAAGTGTCCTGTCGTGATCATGCGCATGAAGAAGGTCCAGGACGACGGGATGAGCGAGAAGCAGCTGCGCAAGCATCTGGAGAAGGTGCGTGCCGCCTGAGTCGGTACTCACGGTCACCGCGAGTGCTTTCGCCCATGTGATTGCGAGTACCTACAGTCACGCGACACAATGGGTCATGGCCCAGTTGCTCACGGACGGCGAGATCGACGCCGCACTGTCCGACCTTCCGCATTGGCACCGGGCCGGCGACGCCCTGGTGCGCACCATCGAATCACCGACATTCCCCGACGCGATCACCCTGGTCGGCAGGGTGGCCGACGTCGCCGAGGAAGCGAACCACCATCCCGACATCGACATCCGATGGCGCAAGGTGACCTACTCGCTCAGCACCCACTCCGCAGGTGGAATCACCGCAGCAGATCCGGATCTGGCTCGCAGGATCGATGCGCTGGCAGGGCCGTAGTGAGATCGCGGCTGCCCCACCGCGGCGCAATGATCATCCATAGGTAGACAGCGAGAACACCGACGACGTTCACCGCACCGAGCCAGGCGAGCGGTGTGGGCCGGTCGATGTCCCATATCGAATTCTGGAAGGTGCTCAGCACCCACGGCACGCCCACCAACGTCACCACTGCCCAGCAGGCCGCCACGACCCGGGTGCCGAGACGATCGGCGAGCGGCCCGTAGACGAGCCACAGCAACATCGGCACGACCCATACCCAGTGGTGCACCCACGAGATCGGCGACACCAGCAGCCCGAACAGCTGCACGATGACGAGCGTGCCGAGACGGTCGTCCGGGCCGAGCGAACGCCATGCCGCGAACGCGAGGAGCGCACACACACCGACCGCGGCGATCCACAGCGGACCGGTCTCCACGTCCCGCCCGACAAGCCGGCTGAGCGCGCCCCGCAGGGACTGGTTCCAGACCGACCCCACCGGGCCGATCCGATCGGCGTCACCGAACATCGAGGTGAAATACGTGCGCGCCTGCTCCCCGAGCAGCACGCTGCTGACCACGACGGTGGCGCAGAACGCGACAGCCGAGAAGAACGCTTCGCGCCAGCGTCGCCTGGCCAGGAAGTACACGCCCGTGATCGCCGGGGTGAGTTTGATACCGGCGACGATCCCGACAAGTCCCCCGGACAGCCACCACCGGCTGCTGCGGGCCGCCACCATCACGGCGAGGACGAGGAAGACGTTGATCTGCCCGTAGTCGAGGGTTGTGCGGATCGGTTCCACCCAGACGCCGATCGCCGTCCAGACAAGCGCCACCGATGTCCAGTGTGCTCCGCGCGCTGCGGGGCCGACGAGCAGTTCGAGTGCGATCCGGATGACCCAGAACAGCGCCGCAATCGTCAGCAGTAGCCACAGGATGCCGAGCAGCCCGAACGGCAGATAGTGCAGCGGCAGGAACACGAGGGCGGCGAACGGCGGGTAGGTGAACGGGAGCGGGAAGTCGGGAGTGTCCCGCGAGTAGGTGAAATCGTAGAGCTCACCGCTGAGGAGTGCGGCGGAACCATCGACGTACACGTGCAGGTCGACGAGGTTCATGCCGTTGGGAGTCAGCAGACCCCAGGCGAGCCTGACCACCACCGACACGAGCAGAAGCGAAACGCACCACCGACGGTACGACCGAGCACGTTCTGGCACTGCGGTGCGCCTCCCGTCGTAGTCGTCCGGGTGCTCCGACCCGGCGTCAGAGGTTACCGGTGTGACGACTCGGATCGAAAAGCGACAGCCCGTCGAGTAACAATTTCATCTCCGGTCACACCTTTCACATGCGTGTCGCGTTACGGTCGACCGGAAACCGCCATTCGGAACACCTTATGACTACACTCCCCGCAGGTGTGGGCCATGGCCTTGAAAACGGGCGCTATGGCTTGTACCGGACGGGGGGGCTACATAGAGTGTCTCTTCGAGCCGTCAGCGTCTGGTTGTCCGTCCAGGAAAACCGGGAGCTTCAACGACAAGGATGGGGAACAGTGCTTCGTACTCGAGGAATGCGGAGGGCGCTCACCGTGTGCGCACTCGCCGCCACCGCGGGGCTTGCCGTGCCGATGCACGCAGTCGCGCAACCTGCACCGCCCGCACTACCGGATTTGGCCGAGCTCGTCAGGCTCCCCGAGTTCGCTGTGCCGGCCGATCTGTCCATCGAGTCGCTGACGCAGTTCCTCCCCCGATCCGAGGTCGACCTCGAACAGACCGAGGCGCTCGCGTCGCTCGCCCCCGCGATCGTGGGTGCCGCTGCCGGCCCCTCCGACATCTCGGACGACGGCAAGAACGACATCCTCGCTCAGGCCAAGGAACTGCTCGCGAACTCCGAGCTACCTGATTCGGTGAAGGCCACGCTCGAACGCGTCATCACCTTCCTCGACGGCAGCGGAGGCGGCGGCCCCGACCTCCCGGCTCCCGGTGAAGTCGTGATCTCCCAGTTCCTGTACCCGACGCTGGGCGAGGACTGCATCGGCGACGGCGCTGATTCCGTGGGCACCGCACTCGCGGTCGCGGGCCCGGCACTGCTGCCGCCTCCCGGACCGGCCGCCGGCCAGGCCGGGTTCGTGTTCACCGCCCTCGGTACCGCACCGGCCGCCGCTGAGCAGACCGAACCGCTCACCCTGACCTGGATCAACGTCTCGAACGGTCGCACCGGCGCGCAGCCGTTGACCAATGCGGCCAATGTCAACCCGGACGGCCCGACCACACTGACCGCGATCGCCGACACCGGCCCCGGTCAGATCGTCGCCCTGATCTCGGGTGGCGTCACCACGCAGGAGGCAGGCGAGGCTCCGCGCTCGTGCACCTTCCTGCCGACCTTGGGACTCGTCGCAGTTCCCTGATCGATGCATTCAGCACGAGGCCGCCGGAATTCTCTCCGGCGGCCTCGTTGCATATGCGGCCGAAATTTCCCGCTCCCTTCTCACGAGCTGCCACACGTGATAGACCGAGGTATGGCCCGCACGCCGCACTCACGCCCGCAGCAGGCGATCGGCTCGCACTCGTCGCACCGGTCGATCCGGTCGTTGCGCTCACACCGCTCGATCCTGTCGATCGCCTCCGAACGGTCCGTTCTCTCGATCGGGTCCGCCTATTCGATCCTGTCGATCGGCAGCGTCGGATCGATCCTGTCGGTCGGGTCCGCCGGATCTGCACTCTCGGCGCTGTCGTCGTTGTCGTTCGGCAGTCTGGGGTCGTGCATGTCGGCGCTGTCGCGCTGGTCGCTGATGTCCAGGCGCGGTATGCATTCGGTGCCGGAGGAGCATCCACGCTTCGTGGTTACCGCCGACGAAGCGGATCCTGCCGGTCACTGTCAGTCCTGACCCACACGCGGTGGGTCCACTGGGCTTCCCGACTGTCGGCATGTTAGACAAGTTGCGACATCGTTGTTTTCGCACACATCACAATTGAGACCGCGCTCGAACGTGGCTCGGACGAGGACCCTATGGCCGTCGACAGCCCGACTTCTACCCGGGAGCGGCCCGTACCGCGCGCAATCGTTCCGGTTCTCGCGGTGTGCGGCATCGGCGTTGCGCTCATGCAGACACTCATCGTTCCGCTCCTGCCGCAGTTGCCGGTGCTCGTCGGCGCCACCCCCGAGAACACCTCCTGGGCCGTCACCGCGACACTGCTCGCCGGGGCTGTCATCACCCCCATTTCCGGACGCCTCGGCGACATGTTCGGGAAACGCCGGATGCTGATCGCCAGCCTCGGCATGATGGTGATCGGCTCGGCCGTGTGCGCGCTGTCGACCACCCTGGTTCCCCTCCTGGTCGGTCGCACCCTCCAAGGCGCCGCTGTCGGCGCGATTCCCCTGGGCATCGCGATTCTGCGCGACGAACTACCGCCCAAGAAGATCCCGGGCGCCATGGCAACACTCAGCGCCACGCTCGGCGTCGGCGGTGCGATCGGCCTGCCGTTCGCGGCGTTCGTCGCGCAGCTGACCAACTGGCACATGCTGTTCGTGGTTTCCGGGATCATCGGAGTTCTCGGCATCGCCGCGGTGCTGTATTTCGTTCCCGAGTCGTCGCAACGCAACCCCGGACGTTTCGATTTCGTCGGCGCGATTCTGTTGTCCATCGCGCTGGTGCTGCTCCTTCTCCCGGTCAGCAAGGGCAACGCGTGGGGCTGGACGAGCCCGACGACACTCGGGATGTTCGCCGCTGCTGCCGTCGTGTTCCTCGGGTGGGGTGCCTACGAGCTGCGTCGCCCCAGGCCGCTCGTCGACCTCCGGTTGTCCAAGCGACGCCCGATACTCATGACGAACATGGCGTCGATCGCGCTGGGTTTCGCAATGTACTCCAATGCCCTCGCCTTTCCGCAGCTGCTCATGGCCCCCACCGAGACCGGGTACGGATTCGGGCTCTCGATGGTGGCCGCGGGCCTTGCGCTCGCCCCGAGCGGGATCGTGATGATGGCTCTGTCACCGGTGTCTGCCCGGATAACCCAGGGGTTCGGTCCGCGCGTCACTCTCGCGTGTGGCGCAGCGATCGTCGGGATCGGGTATCTGGTGGCATACGTGCTGTACACCGAGGTTTGGCACATCGTCGTGGCAGCGATGGTCATCGGCGCCGGGATCGGCCTGGCGTTCGCAGCTATGCCGGCCTTGATCATGGCAGCGGTACCTCTGAGCGAATCGGCAGCAGCGAACAGCCTCAACACGTTGATGCGGTCGATCGGCACGTCTACGTCGGCGGCCGTCATCGGTGTCGTGCTTGCCGCAATGACCACTCGTATCGGCGATGCCGTGGTCCCGTCCCTCGACGCCTTCCGGGTCACCTTCCTGGTCGCGATCGTCGCGGCGCTGATTTCATTGATGTTCACCGGATTGATCCCTCGGGCGCAGCCGACTCCACGTCGCGTCAGGAAGTGATCAGAGCTTCGACAGCGACCACTGCCCGTAGTCGGCAGCCAGCACGTTGTTGACGTCGATGCCGATGCCGTCGATCTCGCCCCCGGACACCTGATGTAGATGCGCGGATCCGTGGACCAATCCCTTGGGTGTTCCCCAGTTGTGCTGCCAGTAGAAGGCTCCGAGCCCGACGGCCGAGGCCCAGTCGATGGTCGGTGAGTTCGCATAGACTCCGGTGTTCGCCGGCCCGACCACTTCCTGCCATGCGAGCAGGTACGGGACGATCTGGGTGGTGAACTGCGCGAAGGTCGGATTGTCGTCGATCGATACGTAGATCGGCCGATCGTCGGGGCCGCCCGCCGCGCGATGCAGTTCGAGTCCGCGTCGCGCGTGTTTCAACCCGGCCTGGTAGCCACCGAGCCAGTCGGAGGTCTCACCCTTGCCGAACTGGTAGTTCGACACCACTTCCAGGCCGCTGCCGGTGAGCGCATCGGCCTCGCTTTCGGTGAGCGGCTTGCCCAACATCCATTCGGCACCCGGCCTGCGGTCGGAGACGTAGCGGATCGCACCGATGTGCCCGGCAGAACGGATCGACGACGGGGACGGTACACCGGCGGAGTAGTCGACGATGGTGCCGAGCACCTCACGTCCCTGGGCGATCCCCGGCGCGGCGAGCGCGGAGGCGATCACCGCACCCGACCCGATCGCCGTATACCGCAACAATTCCCGACGGGTGAGTGTCATGCGCGCCTCGCTTCGCAGGTGGGGCAGATGCCACCCGGTATTGCACCACAGCACCACCGGTCACGCCTGTCACATAGACGAAGACGCCCGATTCGCCCGGATTCGAGGGTCCGGTATCAGCGCCCGGCGAGCTCCGCGAAGAACGCAGGCACCAGGGCGACGTCCTCTACCGTCCGCCTCGTGGTGCGCACACCCAATCCGTGTTCCTTGAGCAGATCACACAGGCCTTCGCCGTCGACCAGATCGATCGGCGGCGCTCCATGCCGATGTGCCTCCGCCCGGGCGTCCTCGGTGAATTCGCCGGTGGACACGAGCAGGCCCTTCTCACCTCGGCCGACCATCGCCGCACGGAACTCTCGGACGACGTCGGCGCCCACCCGCTCACGACCGCGGACGAAGCGGAAGAACACCGAGAAACTGATCAGCGACACCCGCAACACCCCGGTGCCCTCGACGACGTCGGCGTCGGTGCTCTGATCCGGGTCGAGCGTCGTCAACGTCTTGAATCCGGCCGCGCGAAGCATTGCCGTGACCAACCGCTCGAAGCCGTCGTCGGGCAGGTCGGTGACGGCGCCCAGCACCGGTTCGCGCCACAATTCCGGATCTTCCGGGGCTGCGACGAGCGGCACGACCTGCGCGCCCGACGACGCACGCACCATCCGCTTGCGCCGCTTCTCTGCGGTGTAGGCGATCTGCATGGGCCTGATCTCGGATTCCCGCACCGCACGCCCCCGGTCGGTGGCGCTCCACACGCCGCGACGGGCGTTGGACAGCAACCCCATGCCCTTGAGGTAGGTGCGTGCCCACGCCACCCGGTATTCGATCTCGGTCCCCGGACCCTCGCCGTGCAGAACGGCCCGCGCCTCCGCCGACAGGCCGACCCGCTCCGCGACCGCTGCGTCGATCTCGTCGATCGCGCCGGAACCACCGAGCCCGATCACCGCCTGCACGGTCGGCCACAACAGATCCGTGTAGGGCGGGAGCTCACTCTCGGCGCCGGCTGCACTTGCTGTGCCGAGGGGGTTTCCGACAACGTTTCGGCGCTGCATACCTCCCCCAATCGTTGCGGCCCTGCTCAGTACCGCCGGTCGCTCCTACAGGACGGGAAACACCCTATCGGATCGACGGTGTCCGTTTCAGCACGGGCACCCGCCATCATGGGGCGTGACTCCCTGACATCTCCTAACGTGAGCGTGTGGGCTTCACACGCGCCGAACTCGAGTCCTTCCGCGATGCCGTCGTTCCCGACCTGATCGGGGACGACTGCCGTCTACTCTTCGTCGGCATCAATCCGGGATTATGGACGGCCGCGACGGGGGCACACTTCGCGCGTCCGGGCAACCGCTTCTATCCCGCGCTGCTGCGGGCCGGAATCATCACCCGTCCCGTCGATCCCACGTCCGGTCTGAGCGAGACCGACACCGCGCATCTGCTCGAGCGCGGCGTCGGCATCACCAACCTGGCACCCCGCGCGACCGCACGCGCGGACGAGCTGACCTCCGACGAATTGCGTGCGGGCCCTGAGCGATTGATCCAGGTGGTCGCACGGTGGCGGCCGCGTGTGATCGCAGTTGCGGGAATCACCGCGTACCGCACTGCATTCAGTCGACGCAAGGCGGTCACCGGGCTACAGGAGGAGACGATCGGCGGCGTTCCCGTATGGGTGGTCCCCAATCCGAGCGGCCTCAACGCCCATGACACCGTCGAGTCCCTGGCCGAGGCGTACGCGGCGCCCGCCCGAGCCGCCGGCATCCTCACCGAGTGACCGTGCCCTGGTTCACCCGCGACCCATCGCCTTCGCGAGATAGTCGGTCGCGCGGTAGCCGTCCGGCGTCCCTCCGACCAGGACGGCCACGCCGTCGGAGTTGTCCGTGCGGAGCGGAAGGATCTCCTGGTATCCGGGCGAGTGGTACCACCCGCGGGCACGCTCGATGTCGGGGAACTCGATGACGATCACGTTCCCGGGGAACGGTCCTTCCATCACTTCGGGGTCGACGCCGTGGACGAGGAATCGGCCGTCGTAGGGAACGAGGGTCTCGTCGACCTTCTCGAGGTATCGGATGATGTCCGCTCCGAAGTCGACGGAACGGAGGTGTGCGATTGCGTATGCGCTCATGCCGTCGACTCTGCACTTTCGAACGCGACAGATCGATTACCTGAGAGGTAATGGCGACGCTTCCCCCGCACCTTTAATGTCGGACGCATGACGACGCTGCAGTCAGAACCGGCAGGCGCGATGCTCCGACATTGGAGGGAACGCCGAGGCCTGAGCCAGCTTGCGCTCGCGAACCGGGCAGGCGTCTCCGCGCGACACGTGAGTTTCGTCGAGACCGGCCGGTCGCGTCCCTCGCGCGACATGCTGTTGAAGATCAGTGAAGAGCTGGAAATCCCTCTGCGCGAGCAGAACTCCATACTGATGGCCGCAGGCCTAGCACCCGCCTATCCCGAGCATCACCTGGGCGAGGTACCCATGTCCGCGGTGTCCGACGCCATCACGCGAATCCTGCGGTCGCACCAGCCGTTTCCCGCCCTGGTCGTCGATCGGCACTGGACGATGATCGACGGCAACGACGCGGTCGCAACGCTCGTCGTCGGGTGTTCACCGGAGTTGCTCGAACCACCTGTCAATGTGCTGCGACTGTCGCTGCATCCGAACGGCCTGGCGCCGCGGATCGCGAATCTGGGCCAGTGGCGTGCCCACCTGCTCGTCCGGCTCCGTCATCAGATCGGCGCGACCGCCGATCCTGTTCTCCTGCGCCTGTACGACGAGCTGTCCGGCTATCCGTGCGGTGACTCGGACACCATGGACCTGGACGAGCAGGCAGAGTCGCATTCACTCGTGGTTCCCCTGCGGATACGCACCGACGACGGCGAGCTGTCATTCTTGAGCACCACCACATTGTTCGGGACACCGCTCGACGTCACGGTGTCGGAACTCGCGATCGAAGCGTTCTACCCTGCCGACGACGCGACCACCGCTGCCCTGCACCGCTGAGTTCACGTCGCGCAAACTCTGCCCTCACACGACGCCACAGGGCGTACGGTTCGAGAGGAAGCTGTTCGAACTGATCCGGAGGCGACCGATCATGAGCACTGCGAAGTGGTGGGTGATCGACGGGCGGGAAGACGGATACGCCGTCGAAGAACGTCCTACCGGGGACATCGTGGTCACGAACAAGTCCTCGTCCGAAGAACACATACTCCACGGGTACGTGTGGAAACACTCGCCGGTGTTCGGCATCCAGATCCAGAGTGAGGGACCGCCGCCGTACGGGCACTGGGTCGAAAACCCCGACGACTGACCTCATCTGGGCAGAGTGCGCAGCCGCCGGTGTTCGCCGGTCACGGTGTCGATGAGTGGTGCCCGTCATCCTCGATCCTGCTCCACAATTTCCGCACCGCGCGGTCGGTGGGGGTGTCGAAGAGCAGGCAGACGGCGAGCGCCATCAGCCGAGACGTTCGGCTCGCGCGCGCAGGTATCGCTGCTGGGGAAGGCTCGTGGCACGCCGGGCCGCCTCGTCGTACTCCTCCCGGGCTCCCGCATCATCACCGGTCATCTCGAGCAGATGCGCCCGCACCGCGTGGAATCGTCGATCATCCGACACACGGTCATCGGCAGCTAGCCTCGCGAGGAGATCCAGGCCCACCGCGGGGCCGCGAGCCATCTCAACCGCGACGGCGTGATTGAGCGTGACGATCGGGTTCTCGGACATGCGCAACAAGATCTCTTGACTTCCTCCCCCGCGTGAACACGGAGGATTCCTACGCAGCCTCACCACATGGTGCGGTCTGTTCAGCGGGTTCCTGCTTCACCGGGTCCGCGCATGCAAGCACACGTCTTACGCTCCCTCCACAAGCGTTTACCCTCTCCACCAGCCCGGCGGCGAGCAACACATTCACAGCGGCGTTGTAATCCCGATCCAGCACCAGCCCGCACGACGGGCACACCCACACCCGCACATCCAACGGCTTCTTCCCGTCCCGCACCCCGCAACCCGCGCACACCTGCGACGTCGGTTCCCACCGGCCGATCGTGTGGACCACCGCGCCATACCGGGCGGCTTTCTCCTCGATCAGCCGGGTCAGCGTCGACCAGCCGGCATCGTGCACCGACTTCGCCACCCTCGTGCGCGCCAAACCCGCCACCGACAATCCCTCGAGGGCGACCGCGTGGTTCTCGCGGACCAACCTCAATGCCAGCTTGTGATGGTGATCCAGGCGGGTCTCGCGCACCTTGCGGTGCGCCGCCGCCACCTTCCGGCGCGCCTTGTCCCGATTCTTCGACCCCTTCATGGTGCGTGAGTATGCCCGCTGCGCACGGGCCAATCCTCGCTCCTTCGACCGCAGCCAGCGGGGGTTGTCGATCTTCTCACGAGTACCGTCGTCGTAGACGATCACCGCAAGGTCAGTGAGGCCGACGTCGATGCCCGCGCATCGGGCCGGCGCCGACTCAGGGACAACCACAACGGGCACGGGCACGGGCTCGTCGACCACGAACGACACATAGTGCCGACCGTCCGCCTCCCGGATCACCGTCACACTCGACGGGTCCGCCGGCAACGGCCGCGACGACTCGTACCGCACCCACCCGATCTTCGGCAACCGCACCAGGCCGATGCCGGTCCCCGGCTCGAGAACCGAGAACCCGGCGTTGCGGGTGAAACGAGCAGACTGGCGATGTGTCCACTTCTTGAAGCGTGGCGCACCGACCTTGCGTCCCTTGCGTTTGCCGGTGCGGGAATCGAAAAAGTTCGCGTACGCGCGATGCAGGTCTGCGAGGGACTGCTGCAACGGCACCGAGGACACCTCAGCCAGCCACGCCCGTTCGGGAGTCGTTTTCGCGGCGGTCAGCGCCGCCGACAACTCACCTTTACTCGGGATCGGCCGGCCCGCCCTGCGGGCAGATTCCCTCGCGGCGAGTGCATCGTTGAACACCACCCGGCAGCACCCGAACAATCGAGACAGCGCGTGCTGCTGTTCCCCTGTGGGGTAGGCGCGGTAGCGGTATCGCTTGAGCACACCAGCACGATAGCATTTGGTGTCATGACTGATGTTGACCTTGTCCGACGTGGCAGACATGCTCTCTGGGATTGCCATGTACATTTGGTGTTTGTCACAAAATTCCGCCGGGGCGCGTTCACCGGACCGATCTTGATGGACTGCGAGAAGATCATGCGGAGCACCTTTCCCGGTACCTGTGGGGCGGGCATGTATGGTCCCGCTCCTACTACTGCGGGACTGCGGGCGGCGCGCCGTTGTCGGTGATTGCCGAGTACGTGAAGTCCCAACGTCGCCCTGCGTGACGGTGATTCACCTCCACCGTGAACGATGGAGCACTCTCACCGAGATCGGTAGACAGCGCTTCTACCAGCGTGCCGATCTATGTTCGTTCCCTCGACACGTATCTGCAACACCCCCTCAACGGCGGTCGCTCACTGCTCGAAGTACTGGACGCCGAGTCTCCGCTGATCGACCGGCCGGCAATGAAGGCTGCACAGAGGGCAGCCGTCGACCAGGCCTGGGTTCAGATCCACGACATCCTCGCAGCGCCGGAACATCGGCGATGGCTCGAACTCATCGACGCCGCGCGGGTCACGTCACCCGACCTGATAACGGGAACGATGCGCGACGTCGCCCACATCCTCGCCGCATTGCCCGCCGAGGGCGCGTCCCCCGTCGAGCTCGCTCAGCGTGTGCTCGGCGACACCAAGGCGCTGACCGACACGCCTATACGCCGATGGGTCCTGCGTCTTCTCGCGGCAGCCTGCGGTGTCGACCCACCATCGACCGGCGCCGAGCGTGCCGCACTGTGGGAGCAGTTCGGCGTGCTCGACAGCGGCCTGACGAGTCGCGTCCTGACTCTCGGTGTCCGGCTCGAAGGCCACCCCGCTGCGGTGACGATCTCCGAGGCCGCGGCAGACTCGGGGATCCATCAGGTATGGACACTGGCGCAGCTGCGCACCTGGAATGCGACGCTGACTGCCGACGATGTGTACGTGTGCGAGAACCCCACCGTCGTCCAGGCCGCCGAACGTGAACTCGGCGAACGGTGCAGACCGTTGGTGTGCACGGAGGGACAGCCATCCGAGGCCGTCCGCACGTTGATGAGCACGGCCCGCGGCATCGTGCACTGGCGCGGCGATTTCGACTGGACGGGACTGCGCACCACCGGCCGCGCGTGCAACGAGCTCGGCGCACTGCCCTGGCTGATGGATGCGGCTACGTATCGTGAGGCGCTCACGCGCGGCGAGTCCGAGAGATTGAAGGCCACCGATACGCGAGCCGAGTCGCCGTGGGATCCCGAGCTTGCCACGGCCTTGGAGAGGTCCGGGCGAGCGGTGATGGAAGAGCGTTTGATCCCGGAACTGTTGGAGCATCTCCGTCGATAGTCGTCGAGGACGACCTTCTCGTGGGCTCGATGCGTCGTCAGATCCGGCGCATGACCGAGACCACCTTGCCCAGAACAACCGCGCCGTCACCGTCGATCTCGGCGTAGGCGGGATTGCGTGGCTCGAGGACGACGTGACCGTTGCGGCGCCGGAACACCTTCACCGTGGCCTCACCCTCGATCATCGCGGCAACAATCTCGCCGGAATGGGCTTCGTCCTGGCGGCGCACCACGACGACATCGCCGTCGCAGATCGCGGCGTCGGTCATCGAGTCACCGCGAACCCGCAGCGCGAACACGGTGCCGGAGCCGACGAGCTCGCGGGGAAGCGTCAGCGTCTCGTCGACGTACTCCTCCGCGAGGATCGGTGCGCCCGCCGCGATGTCGCCGACCACCGGCACTGCCACATTGTTGTCGTTCGCACGGCCGCGCTCGGTGCCGGCGAGGAACGGGCGCACATCCAGTTGGCGAGCCATGGACGTACCCCGTCGGAGAAAGCCCTTCTCGTCGAGGCTCTTCAGGTGCTGGGACACCGACGACGTCGATCTCAAGCCCACCGCGTCCGCGATCTGTCGGGTGCTCGGAGCGCATCCGTGTGCAGCCACCCAATCCCGGATCGTCACCAGAATCCGCTGCTGGCGAGGTGGCAGGGTGGAGGCGTCGAGGCCGCCGAACATGTCGAAGTCGTCGTAAACGGTCACCTTAAGAATCGTAGGCGGTGGCGACGGCGCGCTCGAGTGCGGTGTGGCCGCGCGGCCGGGGCCGAGCCTGTGGGTAACACTGCGATGGGGCAACACCGCGGTCGGCCGGATCACCATCTCGACGCGAACGAGAAATGGTTCGTTGAGATCTTCATCCCAGGCGTCCTGCCGTAATCCCACGCTGACACGCGGGCCGCATACGCGCCCGAATCCGGCCCCGCGATGCGATGATGCGCGGGGTCGGTCGAGCAGACGAACGGAGTTCATGCGGGTGCCATCAATCACGGTGAAGTCCGCCCGCGCGCAGTTGAGGGATCTGGTTCGGAAGGTCAACGACGATACGGTCGCGGTCGAGATCGCCGGTAAACGCGACACCGCCGTGCTGATCTCGAAGGCACGGTATCTCGCTCTCCAGGAGGCCTCGTTCCTCCTGCGCTCCCCCGAGTTGATGGCGAGTCTGCGTCGGGAGATGGAACGGTCCGTGCAGGAACAGATGGTCGCGGCCCCTGTTTCGGAGGACGGATCCGCCGAGAAGCCCGCCCCGTCGCGGTCATCCAAGAAGCGAAAGAAGCGCACGAAGCGTCGACGAGCCCGATAACCTTTGCATTTCCCGCCGTCACGCCTTGGTCCGTAGTCCCGGCTGACCTGACGCGATTTCGAACGACGCCTTCGTCGGGGCCGCTCCTGACGCCGTGACGGGGTCAGCGGGTTGCGCAACCTCGTCAGTTCTTCGATGCGCCGATGGTCAATGAGTCGATGGCCTCTTGCAGCGCGGCGGTGGCGTCATCGGCGACCTCGGCCAGTCCTGGATGATCCGCGACTTGGACCATCATCTGCGGGTTCATCGCCTCGATCAGCACCATGTGCGTGTCGGCCGGATCGGCGCGCACTACGACGTTGCACGGCAACAACAGTCCGATCTGCGGGTCGATGGTGACTGCCCGATGCGCGAGCGGTGGGTTGCAGGCGCCGAGGATCACGTAGTCGTCGAGCTCCTCTCCCAGCTTCTCTTTCAAGGTGGCTTTCATATCTATCTCGGTGAGCACACCGAAGCCCTGCTCGGCCAGTGCTTTTCGAGTGCGGTCGACGGCGTCACCGAAGGAGGTGCGCAAGGTGGTCGACAGTGCGAGTGCCATGAGCGTGTTCTACCTCTCTGGGACCGGATCAGGTCGAATGGTGGTCGATCTCGGTGTCGAACGTCAGGATGTGAATTCTCATGCCAGAGCGAGGAAGAGTTTTTCGAGTTCGGCCTCGGTCATCGGCTCTTTGTTCCCCTC
The DNA here is from genome assembly GCF_042730275.1 of Rhodococcus sp. NPDC060086. NCBI lineage: Bacteria > Bacillati > Actinomycetota > Actinomycetes > Mycobacteriales > Nocardiaceae > Rhodococcus > Rhodococcus sp. NPDC060086. The sequence continues at coordinate 48,392 of NZ_JBHWWZ010000002.1, read as the reverse complement.
GTCCGTGCCGGTCAGACATTCCCGAAGCCCTGTCGCCACGATCTTGAACCCGGCACGGTCGAGAGCTTTGGAAACCGCAGCGAGTTGGGTGACGACATCCTTGCAGTCGCGCCCCTGCTCGATCATCGAGATCACACCAGCGAGCTGCCCCTGAGCACGGCGCAGCCGGTTGAGTACCAATGCAATGCTTTCGTCGTCGCCGACCATTTCGGTGTCCTTTCCTCGGCTTTCACTCATGGTACCCCCTGGGGTATTTCTAGTCGTGTCGCGGACGCGGCGAGGCCCCTCACGAAGGACGCGACCGAGGTCAAGCGGTGCCGAGGTCAAGCGGTGGCCGCGGGGGTGTTTCTCCAGCGCTTCAGCGGACAGCGAGCACTGCGGGCGCAGGCGTAGTCGGTACCCGCAGCGGTCAGCGTGAGGGCGGCCAGTGCGACGCCGGCGACCGGGTGAAGCTCCTGAGCGAGGATCACCGAGGACATGAGCAGGACGAACCAGCCGAAGCCCTGACGCAGAGTGTCGGGGTCGACCGACGAGGTCAGACGCCCGCCGATGAGGCTCCCGACGACGGCGGCGGCGGTGACCATCGCCGCCAGAGGCCAGTTGACCTGCACCGCGGACAGGTAGCCCCCGAAGCCGGCGAAGGACTTCATTGCGATCACGATCAGCGAGGTAGCGACGGCAACGGGCATGGAGAGCCCGCCGAGCAAGGCAAGCGCCGGGACGACCAGGAAGCCGCCGCCGGCACCGACGAGCCCGGTGACCAGGCCGACGATCGTGCCGTCGAGCAGGATCCTACCGACCGGCATCGAGGGAACAGTATCGTCCGGCGCGGTGACATTCTTGCGGCCACGCAGCATCGCCACGGCGGTGGCGATCATCATCGCGGCGAAGGCGAGCAGCAGGACGCTGCCGGGGATGAAGCGGGAGAGCAGGCCACCTGCGTAGGCACCGGCCATTCCGGCCAGACCGAAGAGGAAGCCGACGCGCCACCTGATGCGACCGGCCTTCGCGTGAGTGATCGCCGCGACCGCACTGGTGACACCGACGACGAGCAATGAGGTGGCGATGGCTTCCTTTGCATCCATACCCGCGACATAGGTGAGCAGCGGGACCGTGAGGATCGACCCCCCACCACCGAGCAGCCCCAAGCTGACGCCGACGACGACAGCCAGCGCGACGGTCAACGCGATCATGGTCAGCTCCGTTCGAGTGCGGCGGTCTCCGACTCGACCGACTGGGCGACGACGGGGCTGGGCTCGGCCATCGGAGCCTTTCGGTTCGAGGGGTGTGAGCGGAGGGGCACACGAATCCAGTGCCCGGGGGGGTATTTCTCCACCATGTATACATACCCCCTGGGGTATCTTCAAGCGAGCGTGATCGGCCTCTCCTCCCCGCTCGACACTGAAACGGCATATACCCCCTGGGGTACTTGACATACCCCAGGGGGTATATGTCATTCTGATGGCATCCCCGGCCACACCACCGAACTCCCAGCAGTGGAGGACCTATGATTCTCGAGCAGTACTACATCCAATGCCTTTCACACGCCTCCTACCTGATCGGCGATGAGCGAACCGGCCGAGCAATCGTGGTCGACCCACGGCGCGATATCGCTGAATACCTCGCCGCCGCAAACACATACGGGCTGACCATCGAAGGTGTGATCAACACCCATTTCCATGCAGACTTCGTCTCCGGACACCTCGAACTCGTCGATGCCACCGGCGCATGGATCGGCTTCGGCGAAACGGCCGAGACCGACTACCCGATCCGACGGTTGCACGACGGTCAACGACTCTCGCTCGGCGACATCGACCTCGAGATTCTCGCCACCCCGGGCCACACCTGGGAGTCGCTCTCCGTGCTGGTGCGCGAGCATCCAGGTGCAATCCCGACTGCGGTACTCACCGGCGACTCGCTCTTCATCGGCGACGTCGGCCGCCCCGATCTGGTCAACCTCGGCGACGGATCCACCGCCGATCTGGCCCGAGCGATGTACCGCACCGTGCACGAAAAGTTGCTGACCCTACCCGATCAGGTCACCGTCATGCCCGCCCACGGAGCCGGTTCGTCATGCGGAAAGAACCTGTCGGAGGAGCTGACCTCCACCATCGGCGAGCAGCGGGCAACGAACCTGTCTGTGCAACCGATGAGCGAGGACGCCTTCGTTGCCCTGATCACCGGCGGTCAGCCCGCGGCCCCGGCGTACTTCTCCGCCGACGCCGCAATGAACAAGCGAATCCACCCCCTCCTTGCCCAGGACCGCTCGATTCCCGAACTGGCACCCGCACAGGTGAAGTCCGAACTCGCCGCCGGCACCCGTGTGCTCGACGCCCGCGAGGCAGACCATTTCGCCGCCGGTCACCTGCGCGGGTCGGTCAACGTCGGATTCGAGGGCCGCTTCGCCGAGACCGCCGGCATGGTCGCCGAGGTCGGCGAGAGAATCGTGCTGGTCACCTACCCCGGTGAGGAGCAGGACGCCGCGGTGCGCCTGGCTCGGATCGGGTCCGATGGGGCGGCCGGCTACCTGAACGTCGACCGCGACGGAGAGTTCCCCGCCGACCTGGCCGAATCGGTACAGACCGCACCGCGCACCACCGCCGAGCAACTCGATGCGCTGCTCGACGCCGACGCGGTGACCTTGATCGATGTCCGCAATCCCGGCGAACGCGACACCGGCACCATCGCAGGCGCGGTTCCGATCCCCTTGGCGCAGTTGCGCACCAGCCTGGACCAGGTGCCTGCCGGCAAGCCCATCGTGGTGCACTGCGCCAGCGGATGGCGCTCGAGTGTGGCGGCATCGATGCTGCGGGCGGAGGGCTTCGACGACGTCTCCGACCTGATCGGTGGCTACAGCGCCTGGGCAGCGGCCCACGCCCCGGCTGATCCTCCGTAAGACCACTGCCCCCTCACCCACCACCGACGAGTTGTCGCCGACTCGACTTCCAGGAGGTATCCCGTGTGCTATCCCGTCATCTGCGCCACCTGCGGTAAGACCGGCTGGGGCGGCTGCGGGCGACACGTCGAGGCCGTGATGGCTTCCGTGCCCACTTCCGGACGCTGCACCTGCGATCAGAACGCCGACCCTCGGGCCAGGCACCCGCGACGGAGTCTGCGTTCCTTGTTCCGCCGCTGACCGATGCCTTCTCAGGCGCTCGGCATGCTCGACTACGAGGATCGTGTCGCCGACAAATCCACCGAAGTCAACGGTCCCGCACCAGCACCGTCCCGGCACCCGGCACCGCCTCGACATCGACCGGCAGCGGCCGGAGGGGTTCACCGTCGGCATAGACCGTGATGCCCGGGCACTCGAGCCGTACCCGCCGGGCTCGGCGCACCATCACCTCGGGCAGGTCGACGTGGGTGCCCCGATACACGGTCGGGAACAAACGCAGCAGGCGAGAACGGTTCGCGGAGGTGGCCACCACCACGTCGAGCAGTCCGTCGTCGAGCAGCGCACCCGGTGCGATTCGCATCCCGCCCCCGTAGGTGGAGGCGTTGCCGACGGCCACCAATGTTGCGTCGAGTTCGATGGGCGGTTCGTCGTCGAAGGTGATCCGGTACGGGAGCAGTCGCAGGTTGACCAGTTCGACGACGGTGGCGGCGTTGTACCGCAGCCGACCGCGCGGCCACTTCATGCGGTTGGCGCGATCGGTGACGAGGGCGTCGAAGCCCCCGGCGAGGACAGTGCCGAACCACTGGTCGGGACCGTGGTCTGAGCTCACGCGCCCCAGATCGATGGTGCGCCTGCGACCGGCAGCGATCACCTCGGCTGCCTCGGCCGGGTCGTGGGGAATTCCGAGGACCCTGGCGAGGTCGTTTCCGGTGCCGGCGGGGACGATGCCGACGGGTGTGCCCGTGGTGGCGGTTGCCTGCCACGCCTGCCAGGCAATACCGTCTCCGCCCACTGCGACAATCCCGTCGACGCCGTCCTCGACAGCGTGGCGGGCCAATGCTATCGATTCCTCGACGGAATCGGCGGCGATGTGGGCGATGCGCAACCCGTGTTCACGTAGTCGCGCGCTGGCCACCGCGAGCGTGTGGTGGGCATCCTTGTCGGCAGCGGGATTGCTCAGCACGACAATCGACCCGGTGGTCACAGGATGAGCTTTCCGGGATTGAGGATGTTGTGCGGATCGAGCGCGTTCTTGACTGCGCGAAGCACCTCCACACCGCAGTGACCTATTTCGTCCGTCATCCACGGCAGATGGTCGCGCCCTACTGCGTGATGGTGGGTGACGGTGCCGCCGGCGGCGACCATCGCGGCGGTGGCGGCCTTCTTCGCCTCTACCCATTGGCCGACCGGATCGTCGGTCTGCGCGCACACGACGGTGAAATACAGTGACGCACCGGCCGGATATGTGTGCGAGATGTGGCACATCACCAACGGTGGCGTGCCGCCCTCGCGGAGTGTGCCGGTGAGCGCCTCGGTGACCGCGGCACGCAGCCGCGACAGGTTCGACCAGGTGGTCGCGGTTTCGAGGGTCTCCGCGAGGGCACCCGCCTGTAGCAGCGCATCCCGCAGGTGTGGTGCGCCGAATCGTCCGTGTTCCCATTGGCGGGCAGGCTCCGCACCGAGGTCGGCACCTCCTGCCGCACCGAGGATTTCCTGCACTGCTGCCGCACGGTCGCGTACGTATCGCTCGTCGCCCTCGATGGTGGTCACCGCAAGACATCCGCCAGGAGATGTGCGCCCGATGTCCTTGTGCAGGGCGAGGTTGAGGCCGGTTTCGGCTTCGTCCGAGAGTCGGAGCACGGTCGGCGGCAGGCCGCTCTGAACGAGAGTTCGCAGCGCGTCCGCGCCGGTGGCGAAATCGGGGAAGGTCCATGCCCGGTGCTCGACCACGGCGGGAATGGGGTGGACCCGCACACCGACTTCCGTGATGATGCCGAACGTGCCCTCGGATCCGAGGAAGAGTTGCCGCAGGTCCGGGCCCGCCGCCGAAGCCGGTGGGTGACCGACCCGGATGGTGCCGCGGGGCGTCGCCACGGTCATGTGTTCGACCATGTCGTCGAACCGCCCGTATCCGGCCGAGGCCTGACCGGAGGACCGAGTGGCCGCGAACCCGCCGATGGTCGCGTGGCGGAAACTTTGCGGGTAGTGGCCGAGCGAGAAGCCGTGCGCGCTGAGCAACTCTTCGGCCTGCGGCCCAGTGGCACCGGCCTGCAGAGTGGCGATACGTGAGATGGGATCGAGATGGCTGAGAGCATTCAGTCGGCGCAGATCCACGGCGATCACGGCAGAGAGGTGACCGGAGTCGGGGTCCACGCCCCCGACGACACTGGTGCCCCCACCGAAGGGAACAACTGCGATCGACTGTGCTGCACAGTATTCGAGAAGCGCGAGGACCTCGTCATGGTCGGCGGGTAGAACAACGGCGTCGGGTGCGGGCTGCGGGTCGCGATCCTGCCGGCGCAACAGGTCCAGGGTGCTTTTCCCGCCGGCGTGACGCAGGCGCGTCGCGTCGTCGTCGAGGACATGCTCGGCGCCGAGAAGGTGCACGAGACCGGTTCGGCGCTCGGGAGTCAGCTGGGCGGGGGCGAGCCGGACGTCGGATTCGGCGAGCGGGTTTCGACGGGGACGCACTCCGAGCGCCTGCTCGAGCAGGGTGTGCACCTCGGGGCCGAGTTCGGTTCGGTGTTCGGCCGTTCCCCACGCGTCCCACTCCATGTCCGGGGCGGGCTGGTCGGGTCGATGGGGCGTGATACTCTCAGTCATGCGTTACAGTTTTACACATGACGACTGTTCGTAACGACAAATTCGGTGACGCGGCATCCGCGCAGCACTCGATGTCGCCCGCAGCAGACCGGACCGACAACAGCGTCGAGGACAGGATCCTCGACGCCGCCCGCTCCTGTCTGCTCGACTTCGGGTTGCGGCGCACAACCCTCGCCGAGATCGCTCGACGAGCCGGCGTCAGCCGACCCACCGTCTACCGTCGGTGGCCGGACACCGACTCGGTCCTCGCCGACCTGCTCACCAGGGAAATCCGGGCCGCGATTCCCGACACACGCGGCGTCGGGCCCATTCGTCCACTCCTGGTCTCGGCGGTCACCGCTGCCGCCTACGACATCGGCACCCACCCGATCTTCGAGAAGGTCCTGCGCACAGACCCGGAAATATTCATCACCTACATCGTCGACCGGCTCGGCACCAGCCAACGCGTCATCCTCGACGTCCTCGTCACTGCGATCGAACAGGGTCAGCACGATGGATCCATCCGGACCGGTGAGCCCCGCGCACTCGCTGCGTTCGTACTGCTCACCGCCCAATCGACGGTGCAATCCGTCCGCATGATCAGCGAGTTCGTCGACCACCGAACATTGCTCGACGAACTCGGACACGCCGTCGACTCCTACCTGGCCCCCACGGAAAGGCGCCCCTGATGACCCCCACCGGGTCGAGCGCCCTCAATGCCCTCCGCCGTAGCCGCGAACTCGACGAACTCGGCGAACACTCCGACGTCGATGTCCTCGTCATCGGTGGCGGTGTCACCGGAGCCGGTGTCGCCCTCGATGCTGCCAGCCGCGGATTGAGCGTCGTGCTCGCCGAGCGCCACGATCTGGCCTTCGGCACCAGCCGCTGGAGCTCGAAGCTCGTACACGGCGGATTGCGTTACCTCGCCACGGGCAATGTCGGCATCGCCCGAGAGAGCGTCGTCGAACGCAACATCATCATGACGCGCACCGCACCGCATCTCGTGCGGCCACTCCCCCAGCTCGTACCCCTCCTGCCCTCCGTAGGAGCCGCCGACACAGCTCTGGTGCGCACCGGATTTCTCGCCGGTGACGTGTTGCGCGCCACCGCCGGAACACCGGCCACCGTTCTTCCGCGGTCCCGGCGCGTCAGCGCGGCGCACACCGCAGCGCTTGCCCCGGCCGTTCGGCGTGACGGGCTGCGCGGCGGCCTCCTCGCCTACGACGGTCAACTCGTCGACGACGCGCGATTCGTCGTTGCGCTCGCCCGCACGGCCGCCGCGTACGGGGCTCGGATCCTCACCCGCGTCGAAGCCCGCGACGTCACCGGCAACAGCGCAACGCTCCGCGACACCCTCACCGGCACAAACCTGCATATCCGGGCCCGCGCCGTCGTGAACGCCGCCGGAGTGTGGGCCGGTGGTGTCGACCCCACCATCAGGCTGCGACCCAGCCGCGGTACCCACCTCGTGCTCGACGCAGCAGCACTCGGGAACCCGACGGCCGCGCTCACGGTGCCGATCCCGGGTGAACGCAACCGCTTCGTGTTCGCCCTACCTGCCCAACTCGGCCGCGTCTACCTCGGATTGACCGACGAGGAAGCGCCGGGTGAGCTTCCGGACGTGCCCCAGGCCAGCGACGGTGAGATCGAGTTCCTGCTCGACACGGTCAATACGGCACTCGCGACACCACTGACCCGCGACGACGTGCTGGGAACGTTCGCCGGACTACGCCCACTGCTCGACACCACCGCGTCCGACGCCGGGGGGTCGACAGCCGACCTGTCGCGCGAACACGCGGTGATCAGGACGGAGGGCGGACCGATCGGCATCGTCGGCGGCAAGCTCACCACCTACCGGAAGATGGCCGAGGACGCTGTCGACGCGGCGATCGAAGTGGCCGGCCTGACTGCGCGGCCGTGCCGCACCCGGCAACTGCCGGTGGTCGGCGCCGCGAACTCCGCAGTGCTCGGCATGCTGACGGCGCCGCAGTCACTGGTGCAGCGGTACGGAACCGAGGCGGCGCTGCTTGCGGCCGATCCCACGAGGATGGGGCCCATCGCACCCGGAATCGACATCACGAGAGCGGAAGTGGAGTTCGCGGTGAGCCACGAAGGTGCGCTCGACGTGGACGACGTGCTCGATCGTCGCACTCGAATCGGTTTGGTACCGGCTCAACGGAAGCTCGCCGAGGACGGGGTCTCCGCCGCATTCGAGTGAAACTCGTTGGACCGGGCCTGCATATGAGTGAAATGGTGAGTGTCATGACCTCCTTCGACGCCACCGACGCCACCTCGCTCGCCGTAGCGCACGGCCTGCACCTGTCCGCGGACGACGCCACGGTGAACGAAGCCGGCCTGGACTACCGCGTAGTCATGGCCTCCGACGACACGGGGCAACGATGGGTGCTGCGCGTGCCCCGCCGCGACGACGTCTCTGCGGGTATGGCCACCGAAATGCGCATTCTCGACCTGGTCTCCCCCGTCCTGGCCGAGGACAGTATCGCCGTCCCGCAGTGGCGGATCCGCTCCCCTGAGCTGATCGCCTATCCTGCTCTACCCGGCGCGCCCGGATTGACCCTCACCGACACCGGAGAACCCGTCTGGCACATCGACCCTGCCAGCCCGGACTACGCCCAGCGTCTGGGACGCCTATTGGCCCGCCTGCACTCCCTCGGCGCGCAGCAGGCCGAGGCCGCGGGCGTCGAGGTACGCAGCCCCGCCCAGGTACGCGAGTCGTGGCGAGACGACATCGATCGGGTGAGTGAGGCTTTCACCGTCGCCCCTTCCCTGAGCCGGGAATGGCAGACCTGGCTCGAGGACGAGAGTTGCTGGCCCGAAGAAACTGTCATGACACACGGTGAGATCTATCCCGCGCACGTCCTCCTCGACGAGGAGGGCGCGATCACCGGGGTCCTGGACTGGACCACCGCCCGCGTAGACGATCCGGCCCGCGACCTGTCCGCCCAGTACGGTGCTGCAGGCGAGGACATGCTGCAGGCCACCATCGACTCCTATGCCGCCGCCGGCGGACAGACTCACCCCGGTCTCGCGACCCAGGCAAGACACCTATGGGACGCTTCCCCCATCGGATATGCCCTCTACGCCCTGACCACCGGAGAAGCTTCCGATCTCGCCGCAGCATCCGCCATGCTCGACCCGCGCTGACCTCACCGCTGCACCGCAGCAGACAGCCCGGCCAGGGCCTGCTCGAGGTGGGATCGCCATTCGTGTGGATCGATCCTGTGCACCGCCGACTCGCTGGGGAAGGCACTGGAGATCACCACGTCCGGCGTGAGCGTGCCCAGCAGTCGCAGACTGTCGGCCAGAGCGCTGGGGTCGCTGAAGCTCTCGATGTAACCGGCTGTCCACTCCCCTGACGTACCGACGAACAGGGTGTCGCCGGTGAACAGATAGCGGGCTCCGTCGGCGCCCGGAACCAGATAGCAGACACTGCCGATGGTGTGTCCCGGTGTCGGAATCACTTCCACCCCATTGCGATCGGTATGCCACTCCCCCAGCGCAACATCGATGCGGGCGTGCCGGCCGATCTCGTCGGCTTCGGCCGCAGGAGCGTGCAACTTCGCACCGAACCGCTCGGCGATCCTTCCGAGCATCGGTCCCGCTTCGTCCTGATGGGACAGATACTGATCAGTGAATCCACCTCGTCGCTCCAGTTCGGCGAAGTCGGCCTCGCCTGCGACCGAGTAGAACAGCACGTTGGTGTTTCCGTTCCACAGGTAGGCATGGGTGGTCAGGCCGGGGAACGGATTGTCTTGTTGTGTTTCCCACAGGTCAGGCAGTACTTGACGCATAGTTGTCGCTCCTCGTTGTCGGTGTCGAACCACAACTCCACGGTGCAACCTCGAGTCCACTCGAGGTCAAGGACTCCAACCGATTCACGATGATGAGGAAGGAAGCGTCGTATCGGGTGCGCTAGCGCGGCGTGACCCAGATCGTGATGTCCGCGTGCACGACCTCGGTTCCGCCGGTATCGTAAACACGCACCGGGACAACCAGTTCCAGACCTTCGGAATCGGATGCGAAGTCCGGGAGCGAGCCGAGTTCGGCCACCGCGCGAAGACGAGATTCCGCCTTGGCAAGGTACTGGGTGGACATGGCCTTCGGGATCCATCGATGCGTCGAGGGCACTGTCGCTTCGGCGAGCATCCCCATGGCAGCTTCGGCGAGGTTGCACGCGGCGATCGCGTGGAAGGTACCGAGATGGTTGTGGACGCCCCACCATTTCGGGGCTCGCACCTCGCAGCGGCCCGGTTCGAGGTGCGTGACACGAGGTAGCACAGTCGCGAAATAGGGCACGCGCACGCACATGCCCACCGAGAAGAGCGCGGAGCCGACGGCGTTGCGCGGCAACTTCAGCCAGCTCCGGTATGTCGATGTCAGGACGGGTTCCATGCCCAGACCTTACTTCAAAGTAAGAAGGGAGTGGGGTGATGAACGGGTTGAATCGTCTCGGTCCCTGATGCTCCCCTGCGCTCAGTGATCGGCTTTCACCCTCGCGCGATGCCGACGAACGGCATCGCGATTCGCGCACCGCACGGAGCAATACCTCTGGCGGCCGTTACGGGTGACATCGACGACCACGGCAGAGCACGGATCCCCCGGAACCTGCCCCGCGGCGCACCATCCGAGGCGATGCATTCCGCGGGTGGTCAGGTGCAGTGCGGTGCCGACGCTGATGATGGATCGGAGGACATCGGGGAGCGATTTCTCCTCAGCGCGGTAGTGCAGATGCCACCCTTCACCGTCATGATCGGTCAGCCGTGGATAGGCCGAGGCCGTGGCCATCTGCGCGTTGAGCAGCCGTGCGCGCACCTGCGGGTCGGATGCGTCGACGACGGTCAACCACTCGTCGATCACGTCCCGAGTGAGTGCATGATCCTCCGGTGCTTCGGCAAACTCCATCGTCATCCCGACGTCTCGCGTCCGCTCCTCGATCTCGGCGCGAGTGGCGGGCCAATCATTGGCCAGCGACGCAGCGAGCACGACCGCGTACTCACCGTAAGGGTTGAGATGCATAACGGCATTACATCATGGTGGTAGGCATGATCACACGGGAAACCCACGACAACCCCACACCCACCGGCACACAGAGCACACAGAGCACACAGAGCACCGTCCACGAACACGGGTGGACGGTCGAGTCGAGTCACCCGACGTCGATGGGTCAAGTGCTCTACGTCCGCTGCGAAGCATGTGGCACTCGACGGCTCGATCTTCAACACCACACCCAGGCTCCCCCGGCCGCGCTCAGCAAAGATCTCACCTGAACGCACATCGGTGCACGCCGCCTCGCACACTTCCCTCCCGCCGTTGGGGTTTCCGTTGGTTCTTTCTATGGGGAAGCCCGGGGCAGGACTTCACGCCGATATTGCTAGTTTCATGCCCGAGGTTCACGTCCCATCGTGTAGAACTCGATGTTGGGCATCATCCCGGTCACGCTCGCCATGCGATTGCTCAATCCGAAGAAACCTGTGATTGCGGTGATGTCCCACGCGTCCTCGTCGGTGAACCCATGTGCATGCAGCGCCGCGAAGTCGTCATCGCAGATCTCGTGCGACCGCGTGTTGACCTTGCTCGCGAAATCGAGCATGACCCGCTGCCGGGACGTGATGTCGGCGACGCGGTAGTTGACAGCCACCTGATCGGCGACAGTCGTCTTCTTCTCGTAGATTCGGAGGATCGCACCGTGCGCGACGACGCAGTACAGACACTTGTTCTCCGCCGAGATGGTGGTCACGATCATTTCGCGATCGCCCTTCGTCAATCCCGACTCCTCACGAAGCATGATCGCGTCGTGATAGGCGAAGAATGCTCGCCATTCGGCGGGCCGGCGCGCGAAGGCCAGAAACACGGTCGGGACGAAACCCGACTTGTTCTGTACTTCAAGGATGCGTTCGACGATGTCCTCTGGCAGGTCCGCCAGATCAGGCAGTGGGAAACGTTCGCTCACCCCTGTAAGTTAGGGGCAATTAACCGAGTTGTCCAGAGCTCATGCTAGCGATCGAGCAAACCGACGGTACCCGCCAACGCCGCGCGTCCGCGTCGTCATGGTGACGGCAATGCCCTACCTGTGAGCTTTCCTCCCGTTGCCCGGGTTTCCCCACGAACACGACCCACGGAAACTCGTGGAACCGGAGGAAAGTTCAGTTTCGACTCGGTCATGCAATTGCCGCGGCCACTCGGACGAATACGTATGGACATTCTTTCCGGATCCCGACCATAACGCCACCTCACCAACGAAGCCGAAACAGGAACTTCTACGGGATCACCAGCACCGGCACCGCAACGGGATCCACCGGCGCCGACGCGTTGTGGTGCACCGCGACCAACTCCCCCGCGGTCTGCCGCGGCGGTACGCGGTCGAGTAACCATCGTTCGACCAGCAGCGCGACCTTGGCCAGCATCTCGGTACGCAACCGCAGGAACGAATCGTCCGGATCGTCGCCGACCTGACCGAGCAGCACCCACCATGCCCAGGCGACTGCCCCGGCGTTGGCCACGAAATCCGGAACCACCGGAATATCCCGCCCGATCAGCGCCGCCTCGGCGTCCGGGGTCGTCGCAGCATTCGCGGCCTCGACGACGACTCGAGCGGCGACCTGGTCGACGTTGTCCGACGTGATCGCATACGAGATCGCGGCAGGGACGAAAATATCTGCGGCTACACCGATCACGGCAGCGCGCGGCAACTGCTGGACATGCGCCGGAACACGGGTGCGGTCGATCTCGCCGTAGCCGTCGCGCAGATCGAGCAGAGTCGGAATATCGAGTCCGTCCGCGCAGTACAGCGTGCCCGCGGCGTCGGCGACAGCGATCACGCGAACGCCGACTTCGTGCAGATACCAGGCTGCACCACCTCCCATGGTGCCGATGCCCTGAATCGCTACGGTCGTGTCGGCCGGCACCCACTCGTGCGCGTGCATCGTGCCGATGCAGGCCTGTGCAACTCCGTACCCGCCGACCACGTCACCGAGCAGAAAGCCGCCGCTCACCGGTGCATTGAGTGCGGTCCGGACGCGCTGCAGTGTGCGTTCCGGATTCTCCGAGCGTCCTATTGCGGCATGGTACGACTGCTGGAGTCCGAGCCGCGCAAAGACGTCATCGATCAGATGCTGCGGCACTCCCAGGTCCTCCGCGGTCACCCAATGGGTGTCCAGCCACGGACGCATTGCATGACAGAACCGCTCCAGAACACCGATCGCTCGGGGATCCTTCGGGTCGAAGTCGATGCCACCTTTCGCACCGCCCACCGGCAGGTCGAACACCGCAGTCTTCGCTGCCATCCCCCGAGCCAGATCCTCGACCTCCGACACCGTGCAGCCCGCCCGCATCCGGGTGCCTCCGGTGGAAAGCCCGGAGACCGACGTGTGCACGACGAGGTATCCGTGTGCTCCGGTGATCGGATCGGTCCAGGTCATCCGAAGAAGAGGCTCACGGGGGCCTTGCTCTGCATTGTCCGGGCCTTGGCCGAACGCGCGCTCCATCGTCGAGGTCATAGTGAGCCACCCCAATCATCCGCAGTAGATTGTCGTCGCCACGAGTAATCGGCTGACAACGCCAGCGTGCAGGTGGATGCGGTCCGGCGTCCAGTTACGAAACTTGAATGATTGCGTTCACGGTTCCTACACAACCCCTACCCTGGCGATATGGAGCTGTCTCTGCGCCGGTTGCGGATGCTTCGCGAGTTGCATCGCCGAGGCACCGTGACCGCTGCTGCCGCGGCTTTGCATTACACCACCTCGGCCGTGTCCCAACAACTCGCTCTGCTCGAACGTGACGTCGGTGCAACTCTTTTCGTCCGGCATGGTCGCCGGGTGCAGCTCACCGACGTCGGCCTCGTCCTCGCCGAGCACGCCGAGGAGATCCTCCGATCGGTCGAGCGCGCGACGACCGCTCTCGAACGAACACAGGACGGGGTCACCGCACGTTTGATCGGTGGTGTGTGGGCGTCGGTCGCATCGAGCCTGCTGCCGAGGGCACTGACGTTGCTTGCTGCCGAGTATCCGGGCATCGAGGTCCGCACGAAGGAACTCGCGCCGGAGGACACCGCGGGTGCCGTCCAGGTCGGCACGCTGGATTTCTCGTTCGTGATCGACTACTCCAACTATCCGATGCCGTGGGATCCGGAGCTGAGCCGAGTGGTCATCGCGGTGGAACGATTACACGCAGTGATGCCTCCCGGCTCGGAACCCGCGAACACGACGTCCCTGGCAGATCTCGCCGAGTATCCGTGGGTACTGGCCGGACCCAACTCACATTTCGGCCGGGCGGTGCGCTCGGCCTGTCAACATTCCGGATTCGAACCCAGAATCAACCACGAGGTCGGTGAGCAGGCGACGGCACTCGCGATGGTCGCTGCAGGACTGGGAGTCACCCTCGTCTCCGACCTCGGGCTGACCCTGCGTCCACCGGGGATAGAAGTGGTCGCCCTGACCGACCCGCTGATGCGCACGATCTCCATCGCCCATCGCGGCGCGGACGCACAACGACGGCCGCTGCAGTTGGTGATCGACGCGGTCCGCACCGCCGCGGCCGCCCAGGGTCTCGCGGTGTCGTCACCATCCGAGGAGCAGACGGCCATGCCCGACTACTCGCCGGATTGAGATCAGCACCGCCGGTCAATTTTGCGGCTACTCGGGCCCGCCGAACGCGATCGGACGATACGACAGCGCCTTGTCGACGATCTGCTCTGCGGTCAGCGGCGGATCGGACCTGTCCCAATAGATGTAGTCGCTGACACGTGGATCGGGCACCGCCGCTTCGAGCCGGTCGAGCCAGCGCTGCTCGTCCTCGTCGCCGCCAGTTCCCTCGATCAGCTTCCTCACGAGTTCGACGAGCTGCGTGCGCTTCTGCTCAGAGACTCCGGACACTATCGGGTCGTCCACAACAGCTCCGGCCGGATCGACCCCATCCCGTACATCTGCACGCCGTGGACGTCCTCACCGAGTACGACCGCGGGCGCGGTGCGGATGTACCACACAGCAGGATTCAGGTCGACGATTCGCTGCTGAGCTGTTTCGTAGGCGGCACTGCGTTCCTCGAGTCCGGCCGCGATCCGGCCTTCGTCGATGGCGGCGTTGAGCTCCGGGTCGTCGATACCGGTGAAGTTCCCCGTCGAGTCGCCGTGGAAATTGGCCCACAGTGCGGTATCCGGGTCGAGAATCGTGGCCGATGTGATCGCGACATCGAAGTCGTAGGTGCTCAGCCGTGGCAGCGCGGAGGTGAAATCGAGCACCTCCACCTGGACCTCGACACCGTCGAAGGCACTCAGCTGTGCTTGGACGGCTTCCGCGACGGCCTTGTTCTCGACCGAGGTGTAGGCCAGGAAGGTGAACGAGACGGGCTTCCCCTCGGCGGCCAGTTCGTCGAACAACCGTTGCGCCGCGTCCGGGTCGTACGCCGGGATCTCGATGTCCGCATAGAACGGTGAGGATTCGTCGAACAGAGTTCGCGGAAGTTCGGCGCGGCCTTCGAAGACGACCTCGTTCAGTGTGTCGATATCGATGGCGAGCGCGAGTGCCCGTCGGGCGCGTTCGTCGTCGAACGGCGCGCGGCGGGTGTTCAGCGCCAGGAACTGCCCGCCACCTGTGGGTTCGACGAGGGTGCGGAGGCCGGCGTCCTCGGCGCGCCCGAGAGACGCCCAGCTCCCTTCGATGGCAAGACCGGCCTGGCCGGAGACCACGGCGTTGATGCGCTGGTTCGTGTCGCCGTTGTGGACCAGTTCGATGCCGTCCAGGTAGGGCGCCGGCTCGTATCCGGTGTTGCGTTCGAGCATGATGCGGTCTTGCCGCCGCCATTGCGTCATAGTGAACGGTCCGGCCCCGACGGGACGTTCGTCGAAGGCCTGACGTCCGGCTTCGAGCGCGTCCGGTGACGCAATCCAGTTCAGGCCGCTCCACACCACGGCCTGCGCGTAGTGCGGGTTGGGCGAGCCGAGTGTCACCTTCAGGGTCAGAGGATCGGTGACCTCGAGAGCGGCGATCTGCGAGGACTGGATCAGCGAGGGTGATCCCGAGGCCTCGTCGCGCATGCGGTCCCAGTTGTACCGAACGGCTTCGGCGTCATAGGCGGTTCCGTCGGTGAAGAGGAGCCCCTCGCGCAGCTTCAGTTCGAAGGTCGCACCACCGTCGGCGGTGCCGAACGATTCTGCGAGGACGGGGGTGATCTCGAGCGTCTCAGGATCGTTGACCAGTAGCGTTCCGTACAGCGCGTTGCCGATGAGACTGTTCGATACCCAAGCGTTGACGAGAGTGGCCGGGTCGAGCGAACGCGGCTCACCGCCCTGCACGACGCTGACCGTCCCACCCTGGACCGGGTCGCCGACCTCTGCCTCATCGGTGCGCACTGCACCGCCGTTCCCGCAGGCCCCCACCACCATGGCCATCGACGCGACAAGCGCTGCCAGCAGCATCGGGCGTCGAATCCGGGATCGGCGACACGGAAGGTTGGGCATCTCGAGACTCCTTCATTGGAGCGACTGCGGGAGCATGGGTTCAGCTCGAACAGGAAGCTCGGGGTGGCCCAGGCATTTCCGAAACGATACTCTCACATACAAGAATATAATTCTCTAGCGCATGTCGAACCAGGAGAGGCCCTCACGACAGCCTGGTGTCGGTGAAGTACCGGATGATCATCTCCGGTGGGGTGAACATCTACCTGCAAGAGACCGAGGATGTTCTCATCGGCCATCCCGTAGTGCTCGACGTCGCTGTCATCGGCGTCCCCGACGAGGGTCGCACGCGACTGGTGCAAGGCTGAGCCGTCGAGCTTCGATATCGAGACCGGTGTTGTGTGCGATTTCCTCGTAGGATCTCGAACACAACACCGGTTTCGTCATGTGCCACAGAATGTTCGGAAAGTATCGCTGAACGCTCGCGGAGCAGGTTCTGTGTAGTCCGACCACTCGTCACGACGCTCGAACGGATGCGTCACGACCTCCAACAACTTCTCGAACGGAGCCAGATCGCCGTCCGTCGCGGCGCGCAAGGCTTCGTCGACCCGATGGTTGCGCGGGATGTAGAGCGGGTTGACGCGGTCCATTGCGTCCGCGGTGTCGTGCTCGTGCCCCTCGAGTGCACTGCGCCAGCGTGTCAACCACGGACCGATGTGCTCGCGCGGAACGAGCTCGTCGAGTGGCGTCGCGTTTCCACGAAGCTCGTCTGCCAAGGCCCGGAAGGTGCCTGTCCAATCGGCTGCGTGTTCGGCCATCAGCGTCAGCAGATCGTCGACCAACGCTCGATCGGCGTCCTCGCCGTTCAGACCCAGCTTGGCCGCCATGCCGTGTGAATAGTGGTTCTCGTAGTATTCGTCGAAGGTGCCGAGGATCGCGGTCGCTGCGGGGATCGCGGCGTTCGGGTCGGAATCGAGCAGCGGTAGAAGCGCTTCGGCGAAGCGCGCCAGATTCCATTTGAGGGCGGTGGGCTGGTTGCCGAACGCGTAGCGGCCGCTCCGGTCGATGGAGCTGAAGACCGCGGTCGGGTCGTATGCGTCGAGGAAGGCGCACGGACCGTAGTCGATGGTCTCCCCCGAGATCGTCGTGTTGTCGGTGTTCATCACCCCGTGCACGAAACCGGTGAGCATCCATCGCGCGACCAAGGATGCCTGCACTTCGACCACGGCTCCGAGGAACGCCAGGTAGCGGTTCCCTTCACCTTCCGCAGGTAGTTCGGTGAGCTCCGGGTAGTGGCGGGCGATCGCGTAGTCGGCGAGCGTACGCAGGATCTCACCCTGACGAACCGCGAGTTCGAAGGTCCCCACCCGGAGGTGACTCGCTGCGACCCGCGCGAGCACGGCACCGGACTCGACGCCCTCACGGTGGACAGGACGGCCGGTCGCCACCACCGACAGCGCGCGGGTAGTGGGAATGCCGAGGGCATTCATTGCCTCACTCACCAGGTATTCGCGCAGCATCGGGCCGACCACCGCGAATCCGTCGCCGCCCCGGGAGAACGGCGTGGGACCCGACCCCTTGAGATGCAGGTCGACCCGTCGACCGTCAGTGCCCACGAGTTCACCGAGCAGCAACGCTCTGCCGTCTCCGAGGAGCGGGGCGTACCCGCCGAACTGGTGTCCCGCATACGCCATCGCAACCGGCTGCGATTCGGCAGGCGCCTCCGCGCCGGACAGGACCGCGATGCCGTCGTCGCTCCGTAGCGTGGCAGCGTCCGAACCCAGCGACGTCGCGAGCTGCTCGTTGAGCACCAGCAGTGTCGGGTCAGGAACCTCGGCCCCTTGCCAGGCCACAGTGAGGACGCCGAGCTCGTCGACGAAGGTGCTCTCGAGACCGAATGCTGTGTTCGTACCTACTGGTGAATCCTGGGTAGCCGCCATGCTTCGAGGGTAGCCACCCCGATCTACCAGTGGATTGTGCATCGCGCGGAGCATCACACGATCTGTTCACCTCCGCGCAGGTCCGACGGCTCTGTTACTCTCCAACGCTGTCAAGGGGGGACACATGCCTAATGATGCCTTGAGAGTTGATCTTGATCGACTTTCGCACCTGTCGGGCCGGCTCGACCAACTCGCACGAAGCGCCGAAACACTGAAGGTCGTACCGCACGAGCCGTGGATCGACGCTCCTGCGGCAAGCCTGTCGTCGCTTCGGGCAATTATCAGCGTCTCGACAGACCTGCTCGATACAGCGTTGGTCGCTGCTGTCACCGAACGGTTCGAGGAAACTGCCGACGTCATGCGTCAGTCCGTGGCGCAGTACAGGAACGCCGATGACGACGCAGTGGAACAGCTTGCCGCGACCTACCTGTATGCCACCGGCACCTGGACCACCAGCAGCGACACGTGACACCGACGAAAACCCAGGTCGAAACCTGGACTCCCGGCTCGCTGCTCACCTGGCGCGACGGGTGGCTGAGCCTCGGGACCAGCATCGAAGCACTCTTCGACACCTACGTCTCCCACGTCGAGAAAGTCGACGGCCAATACTGGGAAGGCCTGGCCGCCGAAGCGGCCTACGAACGCGCCCACCACGACCGCACCACGGCGCGCGCCATCGTCGACACACTCGAGCGGGTCGCCGGAACCATCACCACGGGGTACCACGCGATCAAAGGCAACCTCGACGTCGCGCGCGACGCTCTCACGACCGCCCAAGAACACTGCTTCATCATCACCGAAAACCTCGAGGTGATCGACCCCCGCACCGAACCGGACGAAGACCGCGAGGCGTTCCGTGCAGGACTGCAGACCAACCTGCAGCGCTATGCTTCGCTCGCCGAGCAGGCAGATCTCGATTTGACGCGCAGCCTGGAAGAGGCCCGCACCAGCCTGCGGATCGCCTTCACCTCCGCAGCCGCGCTCGGCGACACTCAGGGCATCGCCGACGCCGCAGCCCTCACGGCCGGAAACGCCGACGCCGAAACCCTGCACCGCATCACCGAATCGGGAACCCTCACACCCGAACAACTCGCCGACCTGCGCGCCGGCGAACCCACATCGATCCCGGCATCCCAGATGGAATACCTGGGCACCATGGCCCGCTCCCTCGACAAGCTCAGCCCACACCAGATACAGCAGTTGATGTCCACACTGCCGGACGATGCTCGAGCGGGTTTGGCCAACTCGTTGCAGATCATCTCGACCGACACCATCACCGTCGCAACCAGCGGCGACCCGGACGTCCCGGCACGAGGCAGCTTCGATCTCCTCCCCGAAGGCATCCGCGACTCACTGTCGCGAGAAGACCGGGTGGTCCACGGCGTCGAGGTGTTCGGCGACACTGCACTCAGACAGACCACCGTCCTCGGTGTGGAAGACACGCACGCCATCGCGTCGATCGTCTCTGCAGGAGACGGTGAGTACCGCAACGGCAGCGAACTCGACAGGCAACTCCTCGCTGCCGGTCGCGAGTATCTCGATGCGCACGTCACACACGATCAAGATCCTCAGGGGCGAACGACCATCTTCGAGGTCGACGGTTTCACCCCGGGTGATCCGTACCTCGACCCGATATTCGCAGCGGTCTCCGACGATCGAGTCGCCGTCGAGCAAGCGGTCAGGGACGCGAACGGATCCGATTTCGTCCGAGACGTCCTGACCCACTCGTGGTCCGACGAATCCGCTGTACAGCCGATGTTCGACTTCGACGAACTCGAAGGCGCCGTCCAGGACCCCAACGATCCCGTCGATGTCGCAGAGGCAACCCGTAGCGGACAGATCATGTCGGCGGTCGCGTCGGCGATGAGCACAGATGCGGCGTGGCAGCAGATGTCGAGCATTCCCGGTACAGACCACCACTCGATCGGCGAGGTGAATCCCGAACTGGTGCGCACTATTTCTCACAGCATGACGCCGTACATCCCGAGCCTCGTAAGCGTCGAGACACCTGATCGACCGGGGTTCGATATCGAAGGGTGGACGGACCCCGAAGGCTCCGGAAGCTACCGCGGCTCCGCAAACGTCTTCGCCGCGTTGTCCACTGATGACGAAGCTGGAACGCACTTCCAGTCCCATGCCCTGAAAGAGTCTGTCGCGGCCCAGATCCGATTCGGGGAGAACCCGGATGCTCCGAATTCGAACCAGCATCTCGCCAACGCCGGTCAACTCTTGGCGTTGACCGACAAGGGCATCGAAATGTCGATGCAAGACCGGTACGACGACGAAGCCGCCCGCGAACTGGCTGTGTACGAACAAAAGGCAAATGTCTATAACGCCGCGACGTGGCTCGGTGCGCATGCTGTACCTGGCACCGATTTGCTCTTCGACACAATTTCCGCCGGCGGAGAACCAATGAAAGACGCCGTGATCGGGCCTAAGCCGGACCCAGCGGCGGAAGCATACGTCAACCGTCCAAATTTCCAGCGCCTCAGTTACTTTGCCGTGGCCGCAATTGACGCTTTCCCACCCGAGATCCGGGCTAGATACTCCGAGTTGTTCGATGAGGCCGGAGAACTCCGTGGACCTGACGAGCTTTTCGCAGGCGAGCGAGCGCCTGAGAAGCGTGAGACAGCGGGCTACTCCCTTGCAGGTCTGCTGGGCGAGTACGGCAACGCGAACGATCTCATTCTCGCCTACAACGAGGTGAGACCGCCAAATGGCTAAAAGATCTCTGACATACCCCAGACTGGAACACCGCCGGGTCTTCGCTTCACAGATACCAGGATCGTGATCTCCATGACCAGACTCAGACGCATCACAATTGCGCTCTCCATAGGTACGCTCATCGGCGGCTGCGCGACTCCTCAGGACCCAGATCCTGCCGACGTCTTGGAAGCACTGTCTGACTTCCAACCCTCCTACACGAGCTCATGGTCCGCCGAAACCGGTATCGACTTGTTCAGCCGCGGAGCCGAACTCGTCCGCGCTTCCCTCGAAGCCGGCTGGCAGACTTCGATGTACACGTTCAAGGATTCGTTTCCCGGATACCGTGAAGCGATCGACTACCCGCACAACACCAACCGAGACATCACCTGGGGCGTCCAAACCGAGAACACCGCAAACGACCGGGTTGGCGAGTTCACCACCTACTACCACATAACTGAACTCAGTGAATCACCCACTGAAGTAACAGCAAGCATCTGCAAGGACATCGTTAACACTGAGCCAGTCATATACGACAGCCCTACCCGTCACGGCTACTCGTGGACCGTGGCACTCCGCAACACCTCCGACACTCCGGGCCTCCCCGGAATCGTCGATACCGACCCCGACAACCACGATCCCCACGCCCGCCGAACCCCGGACTGGGATGTGTTCGGCACCTGGAAAATCACCCGACTGACCCCCGACAGCCTCGACACCGAGCGGAACGTTGCTGACCCTGCCTGCACGACGTGGTGGCTGGCCAATCACCCTGACACCTTGCGGGTCGTCGACAACTTCACCTTCCGCCCGCCCGGAACTGTTCCTGGCGTCCCGCGTGCGCCGCAGTATCCCGAGTGGATCGGCCCGTCTCAGCCTTGATTTCCAGACTCAGGCAGCTCCGGGTGATCGTCCTGCGGCATATTCCCAAGCCATGTTCTGCACCAATTTCATCGACACGACGTCAGCGAAACTCATTTCGTCAGCTAAGTTGCTCGAACAGCGACACGATCATCCCTTCGGGCCCACGCACATAAGCCATCCGTACGCTGTTCTCGTACTCACCGATGCCACCGATGAGCCCGTACCCATCGGCTGCCACGGCGTCGAGAGCAGCCTGAAGGTCACCGACTTCAAAGGACACATTCCGCAGTCCGACCTCGTTGGCCATCGCTGTCGGCGATCCGGGCTCGTGGTCGGGCGTGATGAAGCTCGCGAGTTCCAGCCCGGACCCTCCGCCAGGCGGTCGCAGCATTTCGATCTCGCAGTGCGCACCAGGGATGCCGCAGACGGTCTCAACGAACTCGCCTTCCACCGATCCGGTGCCCTCCACCTCGAGCCCAAGCCCCACGAAGAACGTCGTTGCCGAGGGCAGGTCCGCGACGGTGATACCGACGTGGTCGAAACGCTGCACGTGTGCCATGAGATCCATCTTCCATTTGCGGTCTTCGGCCCGCGGTCGTTCGCAAGGTCTGGCGGCAAGACCTCGAAGAACCGAGGCCGATGCGCTGCCAGTCGAGCCGCGACACGTCGGCTTCGCCTCGACGTCGGACGTCACGAGTTCAGCGGAACGGCGTGACCATGACTACCAGTCTCTCGAGACTGCGGCTTCATCCCCTGACGCGCCCGGCCTTGGTACGGGGGTGGACCTTGCTCTCCTGCCTCTACCTGCCAGACGTCGCTCCAGTTCGCGTTCCATCGCACGGAGATTTCGATACGCGTCTGTCCGCTCGCTGTTCGGTCGTAACCCTGCTTCTGTTCGTCGCGGATACGTAACTGCACCGACGCAAGCAATTGCCGCTCACTCTTGATACCTGGATCCGCCTCGTGGGCGACCCTTTTGTTTTTCTTCGACTTCTTCTGCTGAGCCCGCTGAGCTGTCGACCGCACGGCTGCGCGCGAACCTCCAAGACGTGCTGATTGAAGTTCCCCGCCAGCTTTACCGGACTTCTTCTTCGAGGGCTTGTGCTGCACGTTGTTGAGCGTCGTCCGAGCTTTTGCAGCAGTCCGACGGTGTTGCTCCTCTTCCGAGCTGTCCGAACTGGTTGATCCGCCAAGCGGGCGTAATCCCCTGGAAGCCAGAAACTTCTCCGCCGCAGAGATCGTGCGTTCGAGTTTCGCGCAACGCTTGCAACGCCTCGGATTCGATCCGATCACTGCGTTCGCTGCGCTACACCAGCCGCATTTCACGACACTCGCGCGCGGAGCAGCCTTACGCGGGAGATCCGGGTCGACAACTCCGGTTCCCTTTGCATCGCGTGCACCCCACACGGGCGTACGTGCATTGCTCGCGGGTGCACCGGTGTGAAGGTGCACCCCAGATCGACGAACCCGAGCCATCCGACCTCCATTAGCCCAATGCGACGAAGTCCTCGACGCCTGATAGATCAGCTAGGGCGTCACACCCTGAAACATCGGTTGAAGACGCTCAGACGTTTCCCGGTTCGAAGTCGCCTGACTCATCTACCGCAATCGGGCAGGACCGTTGCCGCATCTACCGAACTCAGTACACGGCACCCTCGATCAGGGGAGGAAGATCTGGATACGGCGGGACGTCGCCAACGGCGGCTGCCGCCGGGATGATGTAGAGGGCCGCTGCGTACAAGTCGGATTCGTTACGGATGCCGGCGCACAACGGCCCGTAGGCGTGATCGGGAACACGAACGGCGAATCGCTGAGTAGGTAGGTCGTCTCGAGGTCGGCGACCCAATCCTCGACACCGTCGCCCTGATGGTTCAGCCAGCGAAGGGGAGCGACGTCCAGTCGCGTGTACACCGTCCAGTCACCCATCCACGAAATCTACGGGACTCGACACAACCCCTACTCGAATCTTCGGTAGATCATGCGCGGTGAGTCCACCACCGCCCGGGCACCCGAGCTATCACCGAGTCGCTCAGCGAGAGTGCGCTCGGCAAGTCCGGGAGGCAGCGCCGCGGAGAACTTCAATCCCGACACGGCGGTCTCCGCGACCACTGGAGCCTGCCAGACCACCTGACCGAGCGCATCGGACACATCTCGCGCGGTGATGCCGGGTAGCAGGCGCAACGACTTCTCGTCGATACGTTGCCGCGGGTCGACCAGGTGGGGCAACGACGCCTGGAGGGTTCGATTCGCGGCGGTACCGACCCAGGTCCACCAGCGTCCGGTGCCCGACGACGGCAAGGCCAGCACCGACGCATCTGCCGCGACCGACTCGGTGTAGGTCTCGCGCAGGTCGTCGAGGGTGCTTTGCGCACGCCTGGTCAAAGTCACTCCGCCAGAGTCGCTGCCGAGCAGCACCGCCCGCATTCCCTGTGCGATCTCATACGACACGCCGCCTCCGAGCCCCGACCACTTCGCGCGACCACCGGAGTCGACGGGTTCGACGAAGCAACGTCGGCGTTGCCAATCGACGTGGGTGACCACCCAGGAGCGACCCGCGAGCAACAGCACTCGTGGACCGTCGACCTCCTCGACGAGCAGATCGGTGCCGATGGTGCCGACCTCGTTGCGGCCGGCGAGCACCGCGAATTCGGGGGGCGCGCTGAAGACCGCGGTGAGGTCGGAGAAGTAGCGGCGGCCGAACCGTCGCTCGGCTTCGGGGCCGATGTGCAGGAAGTCGCCGTCACGTTCGAAATAACCTTCGGCACAGAGAAACTCCATGATTTCTCCGGCAGAATCGTCGAACACGGGCAGCGCACCCCACCACTGCTGCCACGATGAGGCTCCGATGCGGTGTTCCTGCAGGCACAACGCCATCATCTGCTGGGCGGCGATGTGCCGCGGGGATGGCGGCGGCGTGATGGGTTCGACCCACCCGCGCGACCAGCGATCCAGCATTCCCAGCGCAAGAAGTTCCTGTTCGTCGTCGAGGCACAGGAACAGGCAGTTTCGAGTTGATCCGGAGCGTCGTCCGGTCCGTCCGAGCCGTTGCAGGAACGACGCGACGGTGCGGGGTGCGCCGATCTGGATGACCCGGTCGAGGTCGCCGACGTCGATACCGAGCTCGAGGGTGGACGTCGCGACGATGACCGTGTCGCGGGCCTCGGCGAAGGCTTCCTCCGATTGGCGCCGCTCGGCGGCGGACAATGACGAGTGGGACAGGAACGTGGTGATACCACGATCACGCAGCGCGGCGCCCAGTTCCTCGGCTCGACGACGCGAATCAACGAAGACCAGCCGCTTCTCTCCCTGGTGGAGAGAGGCGATGACGGTCGCGGCGTTGGACACGGATCCGACGTAGTCGACGGTGATGTCGGGTCGGACTGCGGGCGCAGCAACGGTGGGTGCGACGACGCGCTTGGTCCGGTCGGTGAACCCGCCCTGCAGCCACGACAGCAGTTCGTCCGGGTTGCCGACGGTAGCCGACAGACCGATGCGCTGAATCTCCCGACCTGCGATGCGGGACAGCCGTTCGAGGACGGCAAGCAGGTGCCAGCCGCGATCGTCTCCGGCGAACGCGTGGACCTCGTCGACGACCACCGCCCGCAACCCCGCGAACAGGACCCGTGGGTCGACCTTGGTGGACACGAGCATCGCTTCGAGCGATTCGGGGGTGGTGAGCAGGATGTCGGGGCGCTCACGCAAGATGCGTGTGCGGGCGGATTGACCGACGTCCCCGTGCCACACTGCGGCGCTGCGGCCGAGCCATTGGGCGTAGCCGTGCAGGCGTGGTTGCAGGTTGTTGAGCAGCGCGCGCAGTGGACAGACGTAGAGCACCGAGGTGCCCTGCCAGTCGTGTTCGGCCATCGCCGACAGCAGCGGGAAGGTCGCGGCTTCGGTCTTGCCGCCCGCAGTCGGA
Source organism: Rhodococcus sp. NPDC060086 (assembly GCF_042730275.1). Taxonomy (NCBI): domain Bacteria; kingdom Bacillati; phylum Actinomycetota; class Actinomycetes; order Mycobacteriales; family Nocardiaceae; genus Rhodococcus; species Rhodococcus sp. NPDC060086. The sequence goes on along the minus strand of NZ_JBHWWZ010000002.1, from coordinate 22,860 downwards.
GCCAGTACGAGCGCGTCTTCACCGGCGAGGATCGGGGCGACCGCTGCGGCTTGTGTCGGACGCAGCCCATCCCAACGCAGCGTGTTCGCGAGATGGTACTGGACTCCGGGATGGAGCTGGGCGAAGGCGTCATCGGTCATGAATCGCCCTGCTCAGGCATGATCTGCTGGATCGCGGCGCGCAGTGGAGGAAGATAGTTGACGGCGATCGCTTCGACAACCGCAGGATTCAGGCGCCAATATTCGTGGATGGCGATGTTCCGAAAGCCACTTATCTTGTACCACTCGATCTTAGAGAGCATCTGAAAACTCGGTGAGCGTCGGCGTGTGACAGGTGAGATACGGGCGAACTCCTGGTAGGTCAGTGAGTGCTTACGTCCCTGCCCTACCAGGAGCTCACTTGTCATCTTCACCTATCACGCCGTGCCCGTCATGTCCTACCCCCGATCAGCTCGGTGGACACCGGTGCGCGGTATACCCGTCATCGTCGGTGACCGACGCACAATGGACACTCCTCGAGCCCCTGCTCCCACCTTTCGGCAACACCGAAGGTCGAGGTGGCCGCCCCGAAAAGCACTGCCGTCGGGTAGTTCTCGACGCAATCTTCTACGTCGTGAGAGGCGGCATCGCCTGGCGGCAACTGCCGTCGGAGTTCCCGCCGGCGACCACCGTGTGGGCGATCTTCGCCCGCTGGGTCCGGGCAGGGGTGTGGCAGCGCATCCACGACGCACTGCGCGACCGCACCCGCGTGCGGGACGGGCGCACTCCACTGCCGTCGGCCGCGATCATCGACTCCCAATCGGTGCAGGGAGCCGACACCGTACCGCGGTCGAGTCGTGGATTCGATGCGGGAAAGAAGACCAACGGCCGCAAACGGCACATCGCGGTCGACACCAACGGGTTGCTGCTGACGGTCGCGGTGACCATGGCCGGGATCCAGGACCGGGACGGCGCGGTGCGACTGCTGGCGGCGTTGCGTGCCCGGTTCTCCACCGTCGAGCTCGTGTGGGCCGACGGCGGCTACGCCGGACGGCTCATCGGCTGGACGAAAGACGTTCTCGCCCTTGTGGTCGAGATAGTCAAGCGCACCGACGATGCCAAGGGATTCAAGGTGCTTCCCCGCAGGTGGGTCGTCGAGAGAACGTTCGCGTGGATCTGTAAACACCGTCGCTGTGTCCGGGACTACGAGACCCGGCCCGACCACCATGAAGCGATGGTCTATATCGCCATGATCGCGACCATGTCGCGCCGTCTCGCCCGTACTGCCTGACCCGAACCGGAGTATTCAGATGCGCTCTTAGGGGCCAGCGCCTTCGCGGCTGAGGTAAGCCGATTCGCGGCCTCTCCGATCACCTCGAGCTTGCGAACAACCGCGTCGTACGCCATGTCGCCGTACTTGCCGCCGAGTTCGGGCACGTACCGCTCGATGTCGGCAGCTGCGTCGAGAATATCTCGACAACGCTCATGATCAACTCGGCTCACACGTCGAGCATATCGGCGCGTGCGGACGCGGACACCCGCTCGAGCGCGACTCCACGTGCGACCACATCGACTTTCACACCGAGGAGCTCGGAGAGCTCTTCGGTCAGTCCGAGCATGGATACGACCTGCTCGTACTCGGGGGCGTCGATGCTGATCATGAGGTCGATATCGCTGCGCGGTCCGGCGTCACCACGTGCCACGGAACCGAACAGTTTGATGTCGAAGGCCCCGTACCGGTCGAGGACGGCAGCAACCTCAGCACTGCGGGTGCGCAGCAGGTCACGAAGACGTCGACTGTCGGCGGAGGGTGTCCGTTCGGTCATGTCGTGCTCCTTCCGCTGACACCGGCATGTCCAGCATAAGTCCGAGCTGCGTGCCGATGATCGACGATACCGAAGACCACCTGTATCGACGGTTGCTCGTTCCTTGGCACACGGCGGCGGCGAGGGGCCACCGATCCCACGCAGCAACTCACCGAGGACACGCACGGAAATAGCACGGAAAGGCGCTGTACCGTGCTTCGTGCGGAGCTCGTCTACAGATCCAGCTCGACATCATCTGCGCTGACGACTTCGCGTTCTACATCGGACATCTCCGATGCGATGGCAGCCCACAGTTGAGCGGCATTGCCGGATCGCGGCGGGCAGTGGCGAACAACGGGTGGTGGGACCACATGTCCCTGGCGCGTTCGAGGTCTCCACTCCGTGCAGTCCGGGTCAGCTCGAACCACCGCGGCGACCAGGTGTCCGACCAGTCCCAACCCGCGAGTCCGGGACTGATCAGCACCAAACGACCGGCCCGATCCGGATACGTGCGTGCGCAATCGATGGCGATCCGGCCCCCATGGATACCGGTCAGCGCGGTCCGCTCAGTGCTCAGCACATCGAGCAACGCAGCCAAGTCATCGGCATGGCGAAACCCCGGCGTCCGTGCCTTGCTGCCCGGATCTCCAGTGTGCAAGTGCACCCCAGTTCGACGAGCCCGAGCCATTCGCCCTCCCACCCGAGTACAACCAAGCATGTGCCCAGGCAGATACCGCGCGCCGGCGACAGGCACTGTTGCCAGTCCACGTAGAACCCCGCCACGGAACTGCCATATGACGTGCCGCTCACCGACATCGACACGTCGTCCGATTTGACGGAGTTGCACGCTACTATCGCGGAATGAAAGCACGGCGCAGCCGAATGTGGAAGTTGCGACAAAGGTTCGGGCGCTCTGCACATGCAGAGATCACGCAGGTCCAAGTTGCCGAAACAACAGTGTCCAGCGAACCGGATTCGGCGACTCTGATGAGCGACGAGAGGGCTCAGTTCGCCGTTGTGACTCCGGCCGAGGATCAGGCGATGGCCGACCTTCCGCACACTCAATTCGACCGCGAACTCAAGCAGTATCAACTCGCCGAAGAAATGCTGACCGAGCGCAAACGAGCGCTCCAAGCAAAGATGGACGAGTGCCGCGACGGCGGCGATCTCCTGGTCGACTATCAGCGCTACTACAACAGAGTTCGCCAGGTAGACGCACAGCTCGTCGGGCTGGGAGCCAACCGAAGCCAGTACATTGCGGACCGCGATCGTCTCGCGTCGTGGGGCTCCACAGACGACTGGGTTGTCGCCGGATCGATTGTGACAATCCGATATCTGGATGGCGATCAATCCACGTTCGTACTGACGGAGCGGCCGATCGACACCGAGTACGAAACCGTCTCCTACGAGTCTCCTTTGGGCCAAACGGTCAGGCGACGCAAGGTCGGCGACAAGGTCTCGCTGCCCGCTGGAGCTCCACTCGTCATCGTCGACATAATCCCTGGATTCCGCGTGGATTCAAGCTCCGCCGAGGGAAGTCCAATCGCAGCTCGAAACGGATCTACTCAGCCGATACCGCCCCACCATGCGCCCGCAGCAAGCAATGCTGACCGATGGATCGGACAGCAGCAGTGCAGCGACAAGGCCTATCGCGACGACATGTATCGCAGACGTACCGACCCGAATGTGCGATCGATCAACGAGTACGTCGATCGGCTTAGGTCTGAACATCCTGGAGTTTTCATTCCATACGTCGCGCCAACGTATGGCGGCGTGCACGCTCGGTTGCTCACGCTGATGCAAGACCCTGGCCCGAAAACCGACTTGGCCAAGCACAACGGCTCGGGAATGATCTGTCTCGAGAACGCAGACCTGACGGCAGCTCGGCAGAAGTACTTCATGGCTCAGGCCGGAATCGATGTTTCACAAATTGTTTCCTGGAACGCTTACCCGTGGGCGAAGCCTCATCCACAAACGGACGCTTCCGACCTTGCTGCGGCGGTCGCACTTCGAGGTTTCCTCGAACTCCTTCCCCACTTGCAAGTCGTGATCCTCAATGGCGTCGTCGCAAGACGCGTCTGGGGAGTGATGAAGGAGCGAGATCCACGCATCGCAGCCGGAATTTGGGAATTTCCAACCCGTCATACGAGTCCGAGAGCAGTCGATCCTGCCAAACGGTCGGTCGAGTACATCGAGCGCCTGAACCAAGACCTGGGCGCGAAGTACATCGCCGCCGGACAGAAGCTCAACCGAGCCTGAATTATCGCCGATCAGCAGTAGTCACAGATCCAGTTCGACGTCGTCGGCGTTGACGACTTCACGTTCTGCGTCCGACAGCTCAGATACGGAGATCTTGATGTCGTAGTCGCTGTACGGGTCGAAGTCGGGGTGCAGTTCGATGACGTCGAGCACGTCGACGAGTTTGCGCAGGAACAAGCGCGGCGCGATACCGACGCGGCCACCGAGTCCCCCCGCTACGGCGCCGGCGAAGCGGCGAAGGAACTCGTCATCGGCCACGTGGCGCACGCGGTCTGCATCGTCGAGCCCAGCGCAAAACAGATCCCGCACCCGACCACCAAGCTCGACAAGCCGATCGAGGTCGAACCCGGTCAGGCGCAGCTGCGGCGCACGAGGGTTGTCGAAACGGGGGTCCCGGGAGAAGTCGGTGTGCAACCGGTCGGCGAGCGGCGGCAACAACTGGATGCCCTGCCGTCCTTCGAAGAATGCGGGGGTGCCGGTGATGAGCAGATACAGGCCCGGGAAATGACCGTCGTGGACTTCGTCGACGAGCTGACGCAGCGCGTTCAGCGCCTTCGCTCGGGCGTCGGACCTCACTCGCTGCAGTGTTTCGATCTCGTCGAGGACCAGCACCAGTCCAGCGTTGCCTGCATCGGCCAGGACGGCGAGAAGTCCGCGGAGGAATCCGAGGGCGAGGAAATGGTCGAGGTCGCCCTTGATCCCCGCGCGGCGTTTCACCGCGGCCGCGACGTGGGGTTGCCCGCCGAGCCATGCGACGAGTCCGTCAGCGCCGTCGTTGTCACCCTCGGCGAGCATCCGCCGGTAGGCGCGGATCGCCATGGGGAACACGGGTGCTCGGGTCGCAACGTCGGCGAGTCTTCGTTCGAGCAGCTCGTCGACGCCGACGCCCTGCGTGGTGGCGTCGTCTTCGATGGTGAACAGCCAGGCGTCGAGGATCGGCCGCAGCGCGGACGGCGCGATCGACGCGGTCCGCAACGATTCGATGCTGCGCCGGTATACGGTCTCGAGTTTGTGCAGCGGCGTGTCGATCTCGTTGATCTGCACTTCCGCGACCGCGAATCCTCGCTTCATAGCGCGGTCGGCGAGCCAGCGGGCGAAGAACGTCTTACCGGAGCCGTAGTCGCCGCGCACAGCCTTGAACATCGCACCGCCACCGGCGACGACGGACAGCTCGGCATCCAGTTCGGTTTCGAACCGGCCGAGGCCGACGGCCAGCTGGTCGAGTCCGTTGGACGGCACGGTGCCGCGACGCAACGCGTCGAGGATCTCGCGGCGGCGGCGCGGCGACACTGCGGCTGTCATGAGCCGATCCCGAACTGTTCGCGCAGGGCCGCCTCGTCCAGGCGGACGACACCACCGTCGAGAAGCAGCACTTCGTATCCTTCGACATCGAGCACCCGCTTGACCTGCAACAGCGCTCCCCCGACACGCGCCGGAGCCAGCCCGAGCAGACCGGCAGCGCGCTCGGTGGTCACTTCCCTGGCCGGAGCCGCCAGCAGTGCGCTCAACAGCATTCGAATCTGGTCGTGGCGCACCACGATCCGCCCCGCGAGCCGGAACTGATCGGCGAACACCGCGGTTGCGAGGACCTGATCGGACACATCGACACCCGAACCGGCAGGGGCGGGTTCGTCGTTGTCGAACAGTGTCGGCGCAGTTTGCTTGGCGACCGGTTCCGGGCGCACTTCCGGTGCGTCGATCTGCACGGGGCTGTACCACCACTGCGGTTCGACGGGATCGAGCGCGGTGAGAGTCTCGGGTCGCTCCCCCGTGTGCAGGGCGAGGACCGGCACCACCACTTCCGCTGGGCTGGCACCACCGTGGTATCCGGCGTTGACGGGCCCGTAGCGGATGGTGTCGTCGACAGCGAGCACGGCGGCGCGACTGTCGGTGAGCACCCGTGGTCCGCGCACCACGACCTCTCCGTCGTCCACGCGGTCGAGATCACCGTGGGCGCGCTGCCCGTACACCGTCGCGCGGTCACGTTTGACGGAGGTGCGGCGTTCGATGATGTGCCCGTGGTCGGAGGTGATGACCACTGCTCGACCTGCCCGCTGCGCAGCCTGCAGCAAGGCGCGGAGGTGGGTGATGTTGTTGATTCCCCAGTCGGTTCCGCCGGGATCGGTGTGATGGAGGGTGTCGTCGACGAAGTTCAGCACCGCAGCCACCAGCGGACGTCCCGCGGTGTCGGCGATCGCGTTGGCGACGTCGGTGGCCAGGTCCGCGCCGGCGGGCACCGTGTCGAGGGCCTTCTTGTGGAAGATCGGGTCGGTGCGACCGGGCGCTGCCTGCAACTTCGCCTCGCGCAGCACTTTCAGGAAGCCGGTGCGTTCGGCCGTGTCGGTGCCTTCGCGGAGATCTCCGGTGAGCAGTGAGCAGCGGCTGCGCTGCGTGAGTGTGGGCAATACGGCGAGAGCGCCGGTGCGGCGGGAGTCCCCGAGGACACCGGATTCGGTCCAACCGAATTCGATTGCGACAGAGGCGAGTTCTGTGGCAGCCGCGATCGAGAGTGCGTCGACGACCACCAGCAGCGTCGGCCGTTCCTTGGCCAGCGGCACGACCACGGTCGCCATGAGTTGCTCGACGAGGGCACCCGTGGGTTGCGGTGTGTCGGCGAGGGCGGTCGCGAACCGGCGGTCGTGTTCGCGTCGACGCGCGCCGATCACGTCGATCACCCGGGTGAGCGCTTCGGCGAGGCGTCGATGGTCGGAGCCTCGATGCGCCGCCACCAAGGCAGCATCGACCCACCCGTCGGTATCGACGTAGCGACGGGTCAGTGTGTCGAGCCCACCGCTGGTGGAAGTGTCGACAGCCATCCAGCGCAAGAGCCGCACGGCCGCTTCGGCGGCACGGCAGGAGGTGGAGGTGCGCGCCGACAGGTGCTGGAGCACCTGCTGCCATGCCCATTCGACGCTGTCGATGCCGGTCTGCTTCGGGCTGTGCGCGGCGTCGTCGGGGAGCGCAACTTCGATAGCGTTGGCCAGGTCGTCGAGTCGCGCGGTGAGTCCCTGGGGAAGGAGCTCCGACCGCGCAGCGAGATGTTCGATGTTCAGGTCGCGCACATGCGTGGCTGCCGATTCGAGGACGGCGCGGCGTTCCCGTTCGGTGAGGGTGCCGACGACGAGTCCGGAGGTGTCGTCGTGCCACGCGGCGAGATCCGCGTCCTCCAGGCCTCGCAGGCCGTAATGGCCGAGGAACATGCCGCGTTCCAGATTGCTGGCAGGGTCGGTGAACAGTCCTGCGAGGAGGCCGAGCGGCACCAGCTCGGTGATGCGCTGGGATTGCAGCAACGCTGCGACGGGTTTGCCGAGTCGCCCTGCCCGCTCGGCCAGCCATGTGGTGACTGCGGTGACTACCTCGGCGCCGCCATCACTCCGGAGACGAGCGAGATCTTCTGTGACGCCAGGTCGGCGGCTCCATTCGAGGATGGCGAGGGTGTCGATCTCGGTGGCGGGATCGTCGGTGATCGACAGCGCACCGCGCGCAATCGTGGTCATGGCATGGGTTCGGGTGAGGACACCACCCGGCGCGGGAGTGAGTGCGGAGGTAGGGATCGCTGCAAGCAATCCGAGGGCCAGTGCACGGTCGTTCTGTACTCGGTAGAGGGCGGGTTCGACGGTGGTAGCTGCGAACACCGACTGCAGTGCGGCCCATGGCTCCGGGGTGAGGAGCCTGCCGTCGATGAGGTGGGAGAGAACCCCGTCTCCGAGTTCCTTGTCGTCCACGGGAGTGAGGATGACGAGCCACTGTCCGTCGGCGCGGGATTCGAGGGCTTCCCACACAGCGAGGGTGGACGGGCACGGCACGACCGTCACCGGTGTCCCGTCGTGATGGAAGCTGCCGCCGTCCCACGTGGGGGTGGCACGCAGGCCGAGAACGCCGTGGGTGTAGCGCTTTTTGACTGCCTTGTTCAGTTTCGCCGTGATGATGGGCCGGGTGGCGGTGAGGGTGTTCACTGCACCCACCACTTCACGTGCAGGCGCTTGCCGTGTTTCTTGTGGGCCGCGCGCAGGCGCCTGGCGACGGATTCGATGTCGCGGATGTCGTCGAGGGTGACGTCGTCCGGGTCCGTGATGACATCATCGTGAGAATCACCGCCGTCGTCGTCGGGATCAGGGTCGGTGTCGGTATCCGGCTCGACATGATCGCTCACCACCCACTCGACCACGCGGGTTTCCATGCGGTTGAGTTGGTCGGCAAGCGAGGTTCCCGGAGTGGTGATCAGTTCCTTCAGGTCTTTCACGATCACTCGTGCGGATCCGCCGCGCTCACCGTCGGTTTCGGCACCGGCGACGAGTGTTCCGATCAGTTTCCATTGGAAGCTGCGCAGCGCTGCGGCGTCGTGTGCGGCTTCGGTCCGCATCCGTCCGGCGGATTCTGCAGACCCCGGCACCTCTGTGGTGGCGAGGAGGTCGATGAGCGCGACGTTGCCGGCTGTCGTGGCAAGGGTGTCGAGGTAGTCGACGAGCGCGCGGGCGATGCTGACGCGGTCGGTGTCGGTGACGTCCATGCCCAAGGTGCGGTGGGCGTCAGCGAGACGCTCCGCAAGCTGACGCAGGTCCGCGGTCCTCTCCCCCGCCCTGGCGCGTACCTGTTGCGCGAAGTCGGCGACGTTCGCTCCGGTGAGGAAGGTGCGCGGGATGGTGTAGCCCAGGAGGTAGGTGGCGGTGGTGCGGGCGGCGTCCCACGCGGTCTGTTCGGGCAGTTCTTCGGCACGCAGCTCGATGCTCTCGCGCATCCGTCCGAGTGACGGCGCCGGAACGGGGGCTCCGGCCTCGAACCAGGCACGTTTCCGAAGCAGCGCCCACGCAGCGACGATCAGATCGCGCGCTTCCGGACGCAGACCCCATGCGGGGCTGACGGAGTCGATGCGGGCCTGCAGCGCTCCGACGGTGACGCGGTCGGATTCAGCGGCTGCGCGGTCGAGTTCGCCGGCCCAGTACGCGAAGGTGTCCTCTCCGAACAGGAAGTGGTCTTCGGTGGCCTTACCGACTTTGAGCGGCACGGTGATGCGTTGTGCCACTTTGCGTTCGGCGCCAGCGGTGGGTACTCGGCCTTGACGGTCGGCAACAGCCTGCTCGACGTAGCTGCGCACGATCTCGTAGTGGCGGGTGGTGACCTCGTCGTCGGGGCTGGGGTACTGCGGATGGTTCGGGTAGAGCGCGGTGAACGCCTGGTCGATGACCTTCTCGAAGGCGTCTTGCAGGTTCAGCGCCGTGGGCAGTTTGGGGCTGAAGTCCTTGCTGAGCGAGGCGAGGATCTCGGTGTGCCCGGGGTCGTCGATGAAGCGTTTCGGGTCGACGGCCTCGATGCCGTAGGCCTGTTCGAGGAGTCGCTCGAAGGCGTTGAGCGTCCCCCGGTAGAGGTTTTCGAGGATGCCGCGGGCCTGCGCTCGATCGGCCGGCGACAGGTGGTCGGTGTTCTCCTGCCAGTGATCGCCGGTGCCGCTGAACAGCCACTCGAGCTTGACGAGCAGCGCGAGGTCTTGCATGGCTTCGTCGGAGAAGAATTTCGGCAACCACACGATGGTGTGGCGGTCGCCGCCGGCGAGGAGACGGTCGATGCGGGCGATGTCGTCGGCGGCGGAGAAGCCTTCTTCGTCGAACGGGTAGTCGACGACGAGCCGCCACGTGCCGGGCCGGTTGTCGAAGTTCTGTTCGGGCACCGACGAGGCGTCACGCACATTGCCGAACACCACATCCACTTCGCGACGGGAGCCGCGCCAGATGACGGTGCGGGTGGCGCCGCCGGCGAGGTCGTCCTGCTTGGTGTCGACGCCGAGAGCCTTGTGGACGAGGGTGCGGATGAGCACCTTGCGTTTGCCGACGTTGTCTTCGCCGCGAATGCGTTCGAGGACGGAGTTGTAGTCGACGTTGGACAGCTGCACCCGGATGATCGGGTTGGCGCCCTCGGAGACGGTGATCTCCGGGATGTCCTTGGCCCATTCACGCACCACGCCGAGGACGACGCGCGCTTCTCCACCCTTCATGCGGGTCTTGATAGATCCGTGGTTGAGCGCGGCCAGCCGGGAGGCGGTGATGTCGCGCAGCGCCGGGACCTTCGGGGCGATCGCCGAGAGCAGCAGCGTCTTCGCGATCCGGTCGTGGGCACGGAACCCGGCGGGCACCGAGTCGGGGTCGGTGTCGAGTTGTTCCTGCGTCAGCTGGTGGCGGGTGAGCAGCAGCGGGAGCATCTTGTCGCGATAGAGGGATTCAGCCGCTTTGAACAGCGTGGAGGCGAGATTGTCGATGGGTTGTTCGCCGTCGACGATGGGTTCGAAGGCGTCGCCGACGGGGATGAGGTCGGAGGTGGTGAGAGTGTCGCGGCGTTCGACGAGCATCCGCTGCATCACCTTCAGGGCGGTGCGGTCGCGCTGCATCACCGAGGCGAGTTCACGGAGGGTGGACACCAGTGCCGGGGAGAACGGGTAGGTGAGCCGAAATTCCTGCTCGGAGGATCCGCGGTGTTCTTCGGTGGTGTTCATCGAGTCGCGCAGCACGTCCCACACTTCGGGGCTGCGGGTGACGGTGCGGAACGCGTCGTCGAGGGTCTGCTTGGCGTCGTCGTTCTTCGGTTGCAGCAGACGGATATTGGCAACTTCGGCGAGGTTGTCGTTGCCGAGTTCGATGGTGCGGAATCGGCCCTGCTGGTATTGCAGCACGCGGTCGGAGGCGTCCTGCTCGGCGCCGGATGCACCAGCGTCGGCGAGCCACTTGCGCAGGTCCATCTGACGGGAGATGAACGACACCAACGGGATCGGGCGCGGGTTGCCGGAACCTTCGACGAGTTTGGTGATCTTCTGCGATTCGCGGCTGAAGATCTCGTTGTTGCGGACGTAGAAGATCAGCCACAGGATCAGTTCGTCGAGGAACAGCACCACGGCGTCGTAGCCGAGCTCCTTGGCGTGTTCGGAGATGACGCTCAGGCCGCGGTCGAGGTCGACATACTCGGCTTGTTCGAGGAACGACGTGAAGTAGTTGCGCACCAGCGCGGAGACGAGTTCCTTGCGCTGATCGCTTTCCGCGGGAGCGGTGAGCGCTGCCTGATAGCGCTCGAGGGTCCAGCTGTCGACGACGAGTCCACCCCACGCGTCGCCACCGTCGGTGCTGTCGCCGCCGAGACCGGCCAGGAACGGAGCATCACCCATCCGCTCGCGCAGGTTCTCGGCGTCGGTGAGAAGGGTGTCGGACACGTGCAGTGCCGGCAGGGGGGCTTCGGGGTGGAGGCGGCGGATCTGGTCGACGTAGCCGCGGAAGATCGCTTCTTCCATCGATTTGGTGCCGAGGAAGTGGTAGGTGAGGCTGAGGATCTTCTTGCCGGCGATGTCCGCGTCGTAGCGGTCGGTGAGAGTGCGGAAACGTTCGGTGCGCAGCGCCGGGTGGTTGCCGAGCAGGGCGTAGAGCACGGCCATGAAGTGCGATTTACCGGAGCCGAACGAGCCGGCGAGGTAGGCGCCGCGCGAGGTGTTCTTCCGGACGGCGTCGGAGATGAGGGAGATGGCCGACGCGAAGTTGTCTTTGAGGGAGTCGGTGAGCACGTACGCATCGACGGTGGCACGGATGTGTGCGTCGTTGTCGGTGCTGTCGGTCAAGCGCAGCACGTAGTCGTCGGCGCCGATACGTTCGGGGATGTCGATGACGTCCCGCAGCAGGATGCTCACGCTTTCTTTGCACTCCTTCATGGTCGTTCTCGGTACGGCGGCCATATGGAGGTCGCTGCGGGGTTCATCCTGCCAAAGAACAGTGGCGTTACTGATCCCGCCCGGCTCGGGCGTGCCGTGTGCTCAGTCGGTCTCCTTCGGATGCCCCGGCTCGTATCGTTCGAGCAGCACTCGGCCGGCCATCTTGTCACCCTGAGAGCCAGGTCGAGGACTCGGGTGTCGGCCGCGCCCTCGAACGTTGACAGCGGCCAATGCACCCGCTTTCACCTGGGAAAACGGTAGCCTTGGCCCGTACACTGTGAGCATTGACCGCCGGGGTAGCCGGCCTGATCATGAGAGGAGTGCAGGATGACCGTCGTCAACATGAGGGTCACCCGGCAAAGTCTCATGCAGACGGCCATACTGGACAAGGTCGATCGTGAGCATCTCCCACTGAACACCGATCGCGTTCGCCGCAGCCTCCAGACGGTCCGCGAGCACGTCAGTCGTAGCCCGTACTTCACCGAGATGCTCGATTGCTGGGAGCAGATCATCGAGGACAACGACGTCGAGGCCCTTCGCCGGGTCGTCAAGTCCGACGACGAGACGGGCAACGAGATGCGCAACCTGTCCCCGCTCTACGTCCTGCTGACCGAGGACGAGCGAATGAAGGTGCTCGACGACCTGCGCAAGCTCGCTCTGCAGTGACCCGCGATGAGTTGGAACGGGCGATCAAGGCTGCCTGCGCGAACATCGAAGAAGACCAGGTCATCGTCTTCGGCTCCCAGTCGATTCTCGGTACCTACGTACGAAACCGAACTCCCGAGTACGCGACGCTGTCGCGTGAGGTCGGATGTGTTTCCGCGCAGCGGGATCGAGGGTCCCCCAGGCGCCGGAAGTGGTCGGGACGCAGTTCACATCTGCTCTCGTCTGCGAACCATCGGCACTACCCGCCCGCTGACCGATTCTCTGTCCCGTCTCCGAGCACCCCGAAACGTACGTCACGCCAGAACTCGCAGAGCAATACCAACGACCGGTGCTGGTCCCACTCCCGCAGCGCCAGCACATACTTGGCGTGCTCGTCGGTGTCACGCTCGACACTGAGCTCGAGAACGGGGAAATCCAGACGTCTCATCGCTTCGGCGACCATCACCCGCACCGCTCTACCGTTGAAATCCTCGAATGGATGAATGTGAAGCGCCTGCGCTTCCAGATAAGCGAGGGCTTCGAGTTGAAGCTCAACATCGTCGGCGCAGTAGTCGAGCCGACTGTGGAAGCTGTCGAACAACTCCCGCATCTCTCGGTCGACATGAATATGTTCCGGCGGGTAGTGGCTACCGACCCCCACCGACTTCTTCCGCCACCTGCCAGCGATGCCGTAAGGGTTCCGCGATCAGGTCGGCGACCTCGAGATAGGTCTTGGCCCCGAACAGCGTGTCGAACTGACGCGTGCTGCCGGTATCGAGCGGCTCTGCTGGCTCACGCACTGCTTGTTGCTGCACCTCGGAAAATGGGGACCAAATCAGTGCAAGTCGAGTGAAGTATCCTGCCTTCTCCGCGCGTCCTCGACCCACCGATCGGAGACTGGTTCGCCTTCCATCGCCATGCTGTGAATCACATGATCGACCACCGCAGCGCGCCGACGATGGACCTTCTCACTGTCAGGTAAAGCACGCCACCGTGCGACCTGCGCCCGAACGCTGTGCACAGTCATGATGTGCGTCCTTCCTTGCAGGTCCGTGTGCCCGTACCTACATGATGACAGGCGGCAACGAAGCCGAGCAATCCACGAACCCGCAAGATCGCAAACGATGGACAGACAATCACCGTCACGGCTGGGGTCCGCAGCGGACGAGAAGTATCAATCTCCGAGTCGGCGGCCGAGCTTGTCGACCTGCCGTTGCAACGAGATCACTGCCTTGAGAACCTCCTCGATACCGGGTCCACCTTCCAAGCTCGTCGGACCCACCGGCCCCACCCCACCCGGACTCACGCCGGCGTCCGGGACCTCCTCGACCAGATCGAACGCCCACTTCCGGACGATCTCGACAAGCACCTCCGGATGGGCTTCGAGATCGAGGATGGGCCCATGCGCTTTGATGACCTGCTGGACCACTCGGTTCTCTTTGTTCGTCATCGACACGTTATCCGTCCTTCACTCGGTGGTGGATGTTGTCGTCGGCGCCTCACGCACCCATGTCGCCAAGATCGTTTTGACCCGTCGGGCCGGGCACGCGACGTGGCGCATGGTCGGATCGATCGAGCCATCCGGCAGCAGGTTCGGCCACGCCAGCAGCCGACCTGCAACCGGCTGGAACCGCTGCCCGAGGGTGGGAAAGTAGGTGCTTCCCCCCGAGGGGGACGTGCTGAGATAGATGAGCACCGAGATGCAACGTTCCCCCCACCGGTCCCCGGCGAAGAAACCACTGTCGTGATGCTCGTCGAACCGCTCACCGGCCCGGTATCGCGACATCTGCCAGGGCTCGAAGCGTGTGGCGGACACGTCGAAGTCCACAGCCAACCGGTGCTCAACGGTGCGCAGGAACGCGCGGGAGTCTTCGCCGAGCCAGGTTTCGTCCGTTGTAGAACTTGTGCGGCCGATCGATTGCCCGTACACCAGGCGGCTGCGCCGATCGAACCGGATGACAGGACTCTTCCACCAGTACGTATACCGCAGATCGTCGGTGATGCAGGCACATTCCTGCGCGTCGAGGAACTCGTCCACGCACGTGACGCTGCCGTCGCGGAGGGTGACGGGGGCCGCGATCATCAGAACACCAACGACAGATGAACGTGGTCCTCGAACGCCGCGATATCCGCGCAGGACAGCTCCCGCTGCCCGGTGAAGGAGCGACGAAGCTCAGCCAGGGAGCGGCCGTGACGTTCGTCGTACCGCTTGTGGTCGGCCCAGTGGGTCACGCGGCTTGTCCTGTCGTAGGCGTGCCAGCCGATCACCCGATGGGGATGAAACAACCGGTACCCGGCGGCAAACGCCCGCACACTGATCAGCACCTCGTCACCGAAGAAGTACACCGTGGGGTCGAACTGCACCTCGTCGTTGAAGCATCCGTCGGCGAGAAGGAAGTGCAGGGACACGAAGTCGGCGGCCACCGGGGCGGTGAGTGTGTCGACGTCGCGGATCACTGAGCCCTTGAGTCGAGTCAGGATGCCCCTGTCCCGCGCGTATGGATAGAGTCGCTGCGGGCGGCTCGGCCCGTACAGCTCGCACCCAGGGTGGTACGCAGGCAGATAGCCCGTGAGTATCGGTTTGACCGCACCTTCGGCCCGCACCTGTTCGAGCATGCCCAATGCCAGTTCGTCCCAGCCGGCGACGAAGCGGTGGTGGGAGTCGAGCAGCAGAGTGTAACGCTCACCCTCCCATGCCTCCTGCAATCGTCGGCGTGCCCAGTTGCAGCCCTCACTGAGATCGGCCGGTACCTCGTCGATCTCCAGGTGGGGCAAGCTGAGGACTTCACCCGGCAACACCTCGCCCGGTGTTCGCTGCCACATCACCCGTACCCGCAGACGCCCAGGCTGGGCCGCCCTGGAGTACAGGTCCCGAAGGGTCGGGACCAGCTCGAGATCCCGGTACGCAGGCACCTGAACATATAGATCCGGCGCGACGGATCCCGACGACCGACCGGTGGTCAGTTCCATGGCGCGCCAACCAGTGCCACACTGCGCCTGCCCGGGACTGTGCTCCGGCGCCGGGAGGATCGTTGTCCGGCTCGGCTGTCGCCGTCGATGGTGCGAGACATGGATTCCCCCGGTGTCGGGTGTGCCGCTGCCCCCGCCTGCACGAGCTCTTCTCTTGGACGTCGGCACACCGATCCAGCGTCTCCGACCGAGACAATCATAATCCGGTCGTACATCATGCGTGGCAATTCTTGGAAGGTCTGACCTGCCTCGACCGTGAAGCAGGTGCGAGCAAGCAAGTCTTCTACCCGCTGGCGCAGCACAGAAGGACATGACGCCGCTGCGGTACAACGCGCCCTCCGTGGGGCGCACCCCAACGCCCGCGTTCACACATCCGTCGACGACACGAACGCGTGTTCGAGTTGACGCCCATCGCTGCGCATGGGATTATCCCAGCACCAACCTGAATACAGGTCGACCCCGGCCGGTGCTGGTAACACCGAACCGGGGTCTGGGCACACGACAGAAAGAGCTGTCATGCACCGTAGGGTGGAGTCTATCCACACGCCCCCAGGGGGCGCTTCTCATGGGTCGGTCTTCGATTCCGACTCTCTTCTTCTCGCCCCGCCGGGGTCTTCGCTGACGTCCTGATCTTCTGAGCCTCTCGACCCGTCCGGTCGAGAGGCTCGAGGTGTTTGTGCTGCGACGTGTGCGCGGGCCGGTCCGGTAGCCGCGACACGTCGGGCATTCGTCGCTCATCTCCCGAGGTCCGACGTCAGCGCATCGACGCTGCACGCAGGGGTGCCATTCCCGTGCGTGAAACCGACTGGGCGCCAGTACCTTCGTCTCCATTCTGGCGGTGGAGCACCCGATCGTGAGGGTCGACACGAACGACCGGGTCCAGCGCAAGCCACACGTCACCTCCGACGTGGGGCCAGAAGCGTTGGCCGAGATGGTCTATCGGGGCATGTCGACCGGGCAGCGTTGGGGAAGGGGCCGAAGGCAAGCTCAGGGACCCGTAGGGTCTCCATACGGTTGGGCGCAGCCGCCCGCAGGGCGTCCGCTTTTCGTGTCTCCAGAAGCACATCGAAAGCCGCAGTGGGTAAATCGTTCTCACATTCCATCCCGTGGCTGGTTTCCCACTGCCGAGCAACGAGCGACACCCCACCGACCACCACCCGGACGGAGATCCACAAGCCCGCCGGCATTCGACGACGAGATAACCGACCATGTCGCGTCCGCGCGCCGCCACCGACGCGGCATGAATGTTCGGACCGAGCGAAGTGGCAGCAGGTCGCCGCGATCGATGAGCTTCGAGCCGCTAAAGGACACCCTGACCGAATCCGCACGTCGTGCGCGCCTGGACCGACTAGCCTCGAGCTTTCGTGCGTCCAGCAGAACGGGAGGCTCCCTTGAGTAGGTGACGTGTTGTTCGTAAGCTCGTCGTCGCTTGCCGGTGGAAGTCCGGTCCGGGTCCGGGTACCCGAGGTCCTGGCCGCGCATAGTTCGGCCCAGATGGGCTTGAACGTCATTACCTGCACCGACGGTCGCCCGAATGCGTGCCGATCGTGTCTCCGAACGGTGTCGGGAGGGCCCGATAGCATGTCCCGAAACAGAACGGGAGTCCACGTGCGAGTCAAGACCTTGTACATCAGGTTCTACAAGTCGTTCAACTACGACTATCTGCGCAAGAGCGACACCCGAGCGGTGCCCGATCCGTGGGACGTCGTCGATGAGCACGATATCCGCTTCTTTCCGTTCGTTCAAATCTCCCTCGAACGGGAGATCACCACTGTTGTCGGAGCGAATGAGTCCGGCAAGAGCCAGGTCATTTCTGCAATCAAGTGTCTTCTGACTGGCGACCGCATCGAGCGGCGGGACTTCTGCCGTTACTCCGAACTACTGGCAGTCAACAAGGAGATGGCGGTACCAGAGTTCGGGGGTATGTTCGGGGATCTCACCGACGAGGAACGAGCGGTCCTCCGCGGATTGCTAGGTGCCGATGCAGACAATCCGCTCGACTCCTTCTGGATTTTTCGCTTCAACAAGCGAGTCACCATCTATGGCCGACAGGCTGCTTCAGGCGCGGCGGAGCCTGTGTGGCTCAGCAAGACCTTGACGGACACCCAAATCAGGAAAATCGCGCTTCCAACCTTTTTCGAGATTCACGCAAATGTTCCGCTCCCGAGCAGTGTCCCCCTTGAGTACCTGACGGCTGCGAAGTCGAAGAAGACTGCATTCTCACGCGACGGCCGCCTGCGGTTCTTCCGCACACTCTTCGATGACACCAAGATCTTCGAAACAACCGACGCGTTGGCCAAGGCGGCTGAGAAGGTCGTGACGACCTACGCTTCGTACACCGCGGTCACGGACCACGACCTACACGCACGGCTTGAGCTCGCTGAGAAGCTGCTGTTTGACGTGGGCCAGATCGACAAGTCATCTTTCGTTGAGCTTCAGGAGGCCGTTGAGGCCGGCTCGGGTGCAGAGGGCTGGGCGAACGGCTTGGTTCGAAAGATGAACGCGCAACTGGCCGACGCCCTCAACTTCCCCAAGTGGTGGTCGCAAGACGCCGAGTTCTCGGTCTACCTCACGCTGCGCGATTTCGATCTCATCTTCACGGTGCGCGACCGAACCGGTCAGGAATATTCCTTCGGTGAGAGGTCGAGCGGGATGAGCTACTTCCTGTCGTACTTTGTCCGATACCGATCGCACGTTCCAGCGGACCACCAAGAGATTCTACTTATGGACGAGCCAGACACCTACCTTTCGATGCAGGGTCAGCAGGACCTACTCCGCATCTTCACCGACTTCGCTGCACCGGAGGAACCGGATGTCGCGCCCGTCCAGGTTCTCTACGTCACCCACTCGCCGTTTCTCATCGACAAGAACCACGGCGAGCGCATCAGGGTGCTGGAGAAGGGGCAGGGCGATGAGGGAAGCCGGGTCGTCGAGAACGCGGCCAAGAACCACTACGAGCCTCTCCGGTCGGCCTTCGGTGCCTTCGTCGCTGAGACCACTTTCATTGGCAACTGCAACCTCATGCTTGAAGGCCAAGCCGATCAGGTGTTGCTCGCAGGTCTCAGCTCGCTCGCACGACGGCTTGGGACCAAAGACACGACGCTCGACCTCAACACGTTGACTCTCGTTCCGGCCGGTGGTGCAGAACACATCCCGTACATGGTCTATCTCGCACGGGGTCGCGACGTGGACAAGCCCGCCGTGACCGTTCTCCTCGATTCCGACGATGAGGGGAACCGCCAGGCCGCTGAGCTTCGCCGGGGGTACCGAAACAAGCGCCTGGTAGACGACGGTTTCATCATCCAGGTCGGTGACCTTGACGGCGACAGGTTGGCTACCGACGTTGGGAAACTCATCGAGATTGAGGATCTGATTCCCGCCGAGGTGCTTCGGCTGGCTGTAATTCGCTTCGCTCGAGAAGTACTAAGCCAGGTAGACGCCGACTACATAGCCGAGCATCTCACGACGATCGACCCTCAGGACGACGAGAAGCTCTTCAAAGCAGCCGAGCGTGCGGCTCGGGCGGCGAGCCCGAGCCAGGAGCGTCCTCTGGATCTGGACAAGGTAGGTGTGGCACGCGCCGTCCTTCACGTCGTCGAGAAGGACGTGAACGATGAGCTTCGCGACCGCACGCTTGCGAACTTCACCGAACTCTTCCGCCTCCTTGACCGCGCGCAACGCGCCGCGACACGTAAGAAGACGAACGACCTCACCACCCGCAACCTCAAAGACCTCCGTACTCGATTCGAGCGGGATCACCCCACGACGGCAACCCGCCGGCAAGTCGAGGAACTGCTGGACAGCATGCTCGAACAGCTCCGCGAGAACAACGCGGAGGCAGACAAAGTGCGCGACACCATCCGAGGCATTCGCGTGGACTTCAAGCTGGACGTCGACCCTATGACGCCAGTCGCCGGCTTCGACGCACTCAAGCAATCGCTAGCCGAGATCGTCTACCGTCCGGTAATTGACGTTCAGGAAGCGGCGCTCTCACCCACAAAATGACTCAAGCACGTAACGCAGCCAACATCGCAAAGTAGGAGATGCGCCGCTACAAATCGTTTTGAGGACAATGGACAACCTTGCTCATGCGGGCTGGTTTTTCGCGACGAGCTTCTCCTTGGTTCGGCGACCGCGGGTGGGCGCAGAAGGTCGCCAAGCGGCGAGGTCGTCGGGGGTGACGTCGAAGTCGGCGCTATGGGAGCGCAGAACCTCGTCGATGGTGTCGGCCACCGACTCCCCGTACTCCGGATCGATCTCACCGTGCCACTGCCGTACCCACGGCAGAAGTTCGGCGAGGCCGGCAAGCATCGGAGTCAACTTCTCGGGGCTCGTCTGATCCCAACCATCCGTCGCGACACGTTCGTCGACGAGGCCCGCGAGCGCGAGTGCTTGCTCGGCGTGGTCCCAACCAGCCCAGCCGAGAAGCATGGTCGGGTCCGTCTCGCGGTTTGCATTCGGGTAGGAGATGAACCGTTCCTTCGGCACATCGAGCTTGCCGCGTCGCGACCAATACGAAGTCTTGAGGAAGTCGGCGGGCTTGTACTTCGGCGGCACAGGGATCGGATCCTTCAGCCCCTCCCCCACATCCTCGCGGCGCTGAAGCTCCCAGGTGTGTTCCCACGCCTCGCGCTTGATGAGACCGGACGGCTTGTACCGCAACGCAGCGAGATACGGCACACCTTCTACATCGAGAAGTTTCGTCAACGCAGCCGACGTGGCAACCTGGTCGCTGCCAGCCCAAAGCCGCAGCACACGACGGAAATCCTCATCGCGGTCGAGGCGATCAGCAAGTTGAGCGACGCTACGCGGAGTGGGGTGGTCACCTTCGAACCACAGGTCGCGATTCTCGACACGATCGAGCAGCCAATCGCGCAATGCCACGGCGACACGCTTGTCCCACGGCTCCGACGCCCAACGTCGTTTGTGCTCCGGCTTCTCCAACAGCCGGATGCCCGGGTTCGACGCGATCACATCGAGGCGACGCTGCAGGAGGTCGCGGTAGCTAGCTGGCAGGTGCGGCGGAATCTCGGTGGTCGGGCTGAACTTATGGTTGTGGTGCCTGAACCACGACGTGTCATTGCCCTTCTCGACAGACCGGGCAAGGTCGATCGCGAACGCCCGCTCGCTGGACAGGATTCCGGGAAGTTCGCCGGAGTATGTGAGGTCCTGGTCGATGAGTCCGTACAGGCGGTAGCACTCCCAGTCGAGTTCCTCCTGGTGCGCGATCATCAGCCCACGAATCCGCTCGAACGCGGTACGCGACACTTCCAGAACCTCAGTGGTCGGCACTCCTGCCGCGAAGATGATGGCCGGGCCATTGGTGACGAGTTCCTGCGCAAGAGCGTCGAGCTTACGGGTACGTTCCAGGGGGTAGGACGCAGGAAGAGGCACGTCCTTGACCGTGGTTCCATTGAACTGGTAGCGATGCTCCCACGGCTCATCGGCGCCAGCTTGCTCAGCCCCCGGTCGCCCCTTGTTGTGACAATTCTGCTTGAGCCAGAAGCACGCCACCGAACTGTTCAGCACGCCGAGTAGGCGCAGGTGGTCGTCCTCGCTTGCGCTCTCCGGCAACTTGATCACCGGCGCGGTCTGCTTGAACACCTTGCCGCCGCGGTCCAGGACGAAATGGTTGTGGGTTGCCACTTCGGCGAAGGTGATGGAGAGGGGGGTGCGAAGTTTTGCAGCCGTCATCCGGCCAAACTCATACCAATTGAGACCCACTTCCACCTTCGTCTTACCGCCAAACATCTTGTTCTGCGACAGCAAGGTTCGGTACGGCCACATGAACTTGATCATTAATGGGATATCAGTTGACTCAACTGGACGGAAATCCGGATCGTACGGCCAGATAGTTCGTTCGTGGGCAGACTGTTCCCAGTCACGGAGTTCGTCACCGACCACCATGTCGCGTGCCGACTGTCCTCCCAGCTCGCGATCCATAACACGGCGTGGCTGGATGAACACGTCATCTTCAAGCGTGAACGACGTGATACCTACCGACGACGCCACACGATCCAGAACCCTATTGCTTGCGGACTCGATCGCACTGACGAGCTCCACCGCGCCACCTCCGGACAGGCTCCACGGATGCGAACGAAGCGTGGCACGAGGCAGGTCCGCAACGCTGATCCATCCGTTGTCGAAGCCGACTTCGTCGATGTGATCCACAATGGCCGACCACACAATCCCCTTGGCGGGGTCATCAGGCCGACCAGGCTCACCGCGTACCCCCAGGACCGCACGAACTGTCGGTATCGCGTTTTCGGTGCCTTTGTTGCGGCCAACCAGGATCACGGTCGGCGTTCCGTGCCCGGGGATGTAGGCACCTGAAGTATCAATGACTTTCCGCAGGTCTTTGAACGCGAGGAACTCCTCGATCAGCTTGGTGCCGAACTCTCGCTTCATGAACGAGTTCGACGTGATCTGCCCAACCCAACCAGCGGGCACAGCGCCATCCCGCTTTGCGAGCCGGAAGAACAACTCCATGAACGGAACCGTCAACACATACTTTCCGTGGCACGTGTCGTAGTGGCGTCGATACAGGTCCCGCAACGCCGCATCCTTGATGCTGATGTACGGCGGATTACCCACCACCACATCGTGTTCCCTACGCAGGATTCGCTTAAGCGCGCCGGTGTCTTCGATCGACAACGCGAACTCACCCTGCCCGATCGACAGCAGATCGTCGCCCAGTGCCTCCTTGTCGGAACCCCACAGCAAGGAATCACCGGCCGCGAGGTTCAGTTCGATATCGATCAATTTCTCGATCGACTTGTCCCCACTCGCATCCAACGCCGCAATCATCAACCGGAACCGCGCAATCGCCACCGCGAACGGGTTGATGTCCACACCGAACACTGAGGCAAGTGCCTTCTTCACCAGCATGCGTCGGCCGAGCGCTGGCGCCTCGCTCTCCCACCGCTCCAACAACCGGTGAAACGCACCCAGCAGGAAGTGCCCCGAACCGCACGTCGGGTCGATCACCGTGAAGCCCTCGAGTGGGCGTTCCTTCAGTGCCGGCTCGAGGGTCTGGTCGAGGATGAACAGTAGTGCCCCATAGAGTGGTGTAACCCGGTGACCAGCACCACAACCGACAGCGTGTCGCTGCTGGACGTGAAACGGTCACCGCGTGATCCTTCGAGTCAACCTTCCACAGAATCCTCGAACGGAGTCATCACGATGACCGCACCCCACATTGTCGACCCTGCGGGCGTATTGCACCAAGCCCTGACCGACGCGTCTCCCGACCTGATGCGCGAACTGCTACAAACCATGATCAACGCCCTGCTGTCCGCCGAAGCCGACGCGGTCTGCGGCGCCGAATGGGGCCAACAGTCCACCGAACGAGTCAATCAGCGCAACGGCTACCGGCGCCGCCCGCTCGACACCCGCGTCGGCACCATCGACGTCGCTGTCCCCAAACTCCGGTCCGGGACGTATTTTCCCGAGTGGCTTCTCGAACGCCGTAAACGCGCCGAAGCGGCATTGATCACCGTGGTCGCCGACTGCTACCTGGCCG